>JAFGVO010000481.1 GCA_016937935.1 Deltaproteobacteria bacterium
ACATTAGGAGAATTTGGAAGATTCAGATCCACAATGTTTCCATTGGCATCAATACCAACATTAACAAACGGGGGCACCATCACATCTACAAGTGCAATTCCACTGCTGTCTGCTGTTACAGGGCCAAATCTGTCATTTGCAATTATGATATACGTCTCTGCCCCGGGCTCAGTTTTAATTGTTGCTTTTCCCTGTCCTGTTAAAAAAACCGGAGCACATACCCATTTGATTTCAGGCGTATTTTCATACTCAATTCCAGCGGCAATAATATCAACACCAGGATAGAATCTTTTAGGAGGATAGTATGTGGCTTCAATTGTACCATTGTCACTTCGGGTGATATTTTCGATTTTACCATAAGCAGCCATAAGAGAAAAATCTGAGGCTGTTTTGCGAAGCTTTACAGTTACTTTTATTGATTCATCTCTACCCAATACAATCTTATTTGTTGAAAGAGAAATGATGGCATCTTTTTGCACTGCTAATAAATCAGGGCTGAAAAAAAATAATATTATAAACAGAGCATAAAACGGAGCAATCAGTTTTGATCCTGATAAAAAGCCCATAAGATTATTGTTTCCCCCAGTCAATATTAACTTCCCTGATAGAGGCTTTAGCCTGCCTGTTAATACATTTTAATCTATTTGTGTTCACATGTCCAAGTGCATCTTTAACTGTAATGTAACTAAAAGCAGATGCTGCAGTAATATCAATTTTTACAAAAAACCGCCCTCTTTCATTAATATCCACCATTTTTTCATCAACAAAGACCTCTGATCCTATTGGTGCAGTTCCTCTGACAACAGCAGTGGTTTTACCTGTCAAAGTGCAATTACCTGCTGTAATTTTTAAAAGGGAACTTTTTCTAATATCGTATGGTGAAAGGGGTGCACTGCCATCAAAGGATATGGACTCTTTACCTTCTCCCACTTTGACAGTTTTTCCAGCTGCAGTTAAATCCACATTTCCTGTGGTTGTGGCAACTGCAACAATTTTACCGCTGTTCATCATTACAAACTTGCCCTTATCAACAGATGCCACAACAGTTCCGTCTTTATTTTCAATTTTTAAAACCTTCTGACCGCTTTTTTTGTAATCAACAAATGCCCGGCCTTTTATCAGACCCAGTCTTTCCACTGCACCTTTAAGCTCTCTAACCTCAATCTCGGCATTTTGAGACAATTCAACAGTAGAACTGCTGCCAAGACTAAAAAGAGCCCTTGAATCATTCTCAGTTCTAATAAAATTATCCACACTAAGACTATCCCCTGGTTTTACGGGAAACCAGCTGTTACTGCCACTTTTTTTAAAAACCGTACCTTCAACCTCTTTAACAACAATCTTTGATTTCAAAGGATTTTTCTCAATAACCGCATCTGTATTTTTAATACTGTTATCTGTATTTTTTTTAGAATCAAGGGTATTTTGATTATTCCGATCCGATGTTTTGCCCATAAAAATAAAACCGAAAATTACCAGAAGAACAAACATCACAGAAAATATTATCAAACCCTTTTTCATTATTTAAAAAAACCTATTCTGAAAATTCAATTAAAAACCCTGTATTTACCTTTGGGTCATCCAACCCTTTAATCTCTTCTCTATTTAATAGCCTGCAAAATGCATTGTGCCGCTTTGCAATTTTTGAAACAATATAGAGCCCCAGACCAGTTCCCTTATGTGAACCCTTGGTAGAAATAAATGGTTCAAAGAGTGAATCTGCAATTGTTTCATCAATACCTTTTCCAGTGTCAGTAACTATCAGTTGAGTTTTGCCATCACTTGCTCTTGCAATAATATTTATTACAGCATCACCTCTGTTTTCAACGGCATCTATTGCGTTATTTACAAGATTGGCAAGCATCTGCTCCAACTGGGATTCATCCCCATTGATTTTAAGAGACATATCAGTAATCTCATATTTAAATCGGATATTTGATTTTCGTTTAATCTGCCACTCAAAAACAGAGAGCACCTTTAAAATCAACTCTTCAACATCAAGTTCTTCAATACCCGAAGAGGGTTTCATAAAATACCTTGACCTGGCAAGCAGCAGATCAACTTTTTCGTTAAGTTTTATGGCATCTCTCAATCCTGACTCCACCTCTTTATTGTCACATTTAGATGCGTACTCAAGGGTAATCTGCAATGCCATTGACAATGCAGTCAACGGCTGTCTCAACTCATGAACAACCATCGAAGAATTCATTCCGAGCTCTGCAAGCCTTGCAATCTCTAAAAAATTTTCTTCAGCTTCTCCTGACAAATTTTTCAGTACTTTGTTTAAATCACTCAAAATAACCTCCATAAGACATTAAACCTTGGAAAGTTCAACCATACCCGGAAAAAAGATCTTAACAGTAGTTCCCTCGCCTTCTTTAGAAATGATGGTCAATGTTGCCTCATGTTCATCCACAATTTTCTGTACAGTTGTTAAGCCGATTCCCTTTGAACCTGAGCCTATTTTACCCTTTCTGTAAAAAGGATCAACTGCTCTTATTTTTGTCTCATTTGACATGCCGCATCCGTTGTCACCGATTGCCATCATAACTGCCCCTCCATCAATCATCCTCACATCAAAAATGATAACTCCACCCTCATGGGTTGCATCAAGGGCATTGTCTAAAAGAGCATTGCAAATAATAAGCAGATCTCTTTCGATTCCTTTTACCTGAACAGGCTCTCTTGATTTCCATTCAAGCATAATTTTTTTCTCTTTAAATCTCTCAATATGCATTAAGACAGTCCGCTCAAGAAGCTTTTCAAGAGTTACAGGAATCATCGTCTCACCCCACTGTCCCTGAGAAAACCTTAAAATTTCATCTACAATCGAAGCCACTCTTCTTGAATTATTAATTATTGCAAGTATCAGTTCTCGTTTTTCCTCATCATCATCCAAAAGATTAAGCAGCAGTTGAGCACTCCCGGTAACACCAGTAAGAGGATTATTAATCTCATGGGCAACCCCTGCCCCAAGCTCACCAATTGCCGCAAGTTTCTGAGTTTTAACAATCTGCTCCTGAGCCTCGCTCAACTCTCTTGTTCTCTCTTCAACTCTGCTGTTCAACTCTTTTGACCAGGTGTCAATCTCAACAACCATCTTATTAAACGCAACAGAAAGACTTTCAAATTCATCACCGCTCTTAATATCAACCGGCTCGTAGACACCCTTTGCCACAAGAGTTGCGGCTTTTTCAAAACTCCTGATGGGCTTTGTAATTCCTGAGGCGAGAATAAAAGCCCCGACCGTTGAAAAGATAAGACAGATAATTACCCATATTAAAATATTTTTTCTAAG
>JAFGVO010000482.1 GCA_016937935.1 Deltaproteobacteria bacterium
AAATTTGAGGCTAAATTTTAAATAAAACAAAATGTAGGGATAAAAACAGAGGTGAAAATCAACTGATTAGCCTCCGTCCGGAATTGGATTAGCCTCCGTCCGGAATTGGATTAGCCTCCGTCCGGAATTGGTCCGGAATTGGGTCCGGAATTGGCACTGTAGTAAGTTGCCAATAAATTATTTTGTTACTATAATAGAAATAAGTTGAATTAAACAAGTTGAGAAGAATTGGAGAACTGGAAATGAAAAAAAGTTTAATTTCATTATTTCTTGTGATTGTTGTGATTGTTGTGATTGGTGGAGCAGGAGGAGTATATTTTTTTCAGAAGGAGAGTGCTACTCAATCAAAATTAAATGAACAGAAATTTATAAGTCTCATGGAAAAAATCAAGGCATTGAACAGTTCGCTTAATGCTGCAGATGAGACAAGGCATATGCAGGAGAAACTCCTTGCTGCAAATGAAGAGGCCGAAAAAATTGAGGCCGCAAAACAGGAGGAGCTTGAGGCTAGAAAAAAAGCAGCTGTGGCTGAGATGAAAGCTGTTGAGCAAAAGATTGGTGATAAAGGGGAACGGTATGTGCTTGCTGACCCGCTGGAAGAGTATCAGGAGTTGAAGAATATTACGGGACTTCACGTGATTGATGATGAGAAGAACAACTATGTGATTCGTCTTCTTGAAGTTGAAGAGAGATTTAAAGTTCATACAGAACCAGTTGTTTTGTACATTGTTGTAGAAAATAAAGGTGCTGATAAAAAAGATGATGTACTAATCTGGCGCCTTCCTGATGAAAACATGGTAGCAACTGTAAAGTCCGTTAAATCTATTAAAAACGGCATGATTATTTCTGCTTATAAATTTAAGGGCAAGAAAATTACCTCCGGAACGAAAATTTCATTTCAAGTCACATTCTCTAAAAATTCTGATGGAATCAACAGGGAACTTGAGATTCTTAATTAATAGATAATAAGCAATGGCAATATTGTTGTTTTTATATTTATCTGATTAAAAAATATAAATTTGAGACTGAGGAAAAATGTTTAAAGAATTTAAGGAATTTGCAATAAAGGGCAATGTCATTGATATGGCTGTGGGTATTATTATTGGTGCCGCTTTTACCACTGTTGTTAAATCACTTGTAGATGATATAATTATGCCTCCTTTGAGTCTTTTAACAGGGAAGTTTGATGTTGCATCAAAATTTTTAGTGTTAAGTGACGGTGCTTCAAATGGACCTTATAATACACTTGATGAAGCAAAAACAGGTGGCGCCATAGTTTGGGCGTACGGAAATTTTTTAAATACTCTCGTGGTATTGATGTTGGTCTCTTTAGTTTTGTTTTTTATAGTTCGATGGATTAACAGGCTACGGCGTCCCGATACTCCTGCCGCACCGGGCACAAAGCCCTGTCCATATTGTAAGTCATCAATCGAAATTGCTGCTGTTCGTTGTCCCTATTGCACTTCTCAGCTTGAAAGTACTAAATAGAATGTTTCAAATTGAAAATTTCCGTCTGACTATGTGGATTTATACTCTCTTTTATATTTTTATCCCCCTGATAATGACAATTACAGCCGTTATTATTTACAGGAGAAATAAAAGTGTTCAGCCTCTCCTTCAACTTATTGGGGGCGGGGGACTTTTGATTGTTAATACTGTTTCACGGTTTTACTTTCACTGGCAATTAAATCTTGTCATTCCTGCAGGTATTGAAGAGATTTCTAGTTTTAAAGAATATGAATCCTATGGAGTTTTTGTTTTTATCGTGCTGTTTTCTGCAGGTTTTATTCCTTATTTGTATCGATACATTATAAATATAGATAGAAATATGGTCATTATCCTGCTGCAGATTATTCCAATAGTTTTAATAATTACCCTTCGCATAATAAGTATCTGGATGACCATAAATGTTCCAGCTTCTCAATTTTTAGAGTTTTCAACAATCCTTATGAAATATTACATTCATGAGATTATTCGGCTGTTTTTTGTCGCAGGCTATTTGTTAATGGGGATAAAAATTTCTTCCAGGTGAATCAGATATAAAAAAATGTTATTGATTATCTGTTTTTTCTTTTTTTTCACGAGGTGTTTTTTTTAGTTTTACTGTTACCCTGTCAGGTCTTTTTATGTTGTCAAAATAGAGTATTGCCGGTTTCTGTTTTTTCTGTTTAAGTTTTTGTAAAAGAATTGAAAGTCGGTTCATTTTTTTTCTGTATGGAGAGTGTCCTAGTTTTATATAGAACGGGTCTTTTCCGCAGGTTAGTGAAAATGCCTCGTCAGCCTCTTTATGAATTTCGTTTAATGGTGCGAGTTTTTCGTTTCCTGTTTTTCGGTACAGTTCTTTTAATGCTATGGCATCAAGGATAATATTTTCAACATATTGAGGGTCTTCCTGAAGATCTTTTTTGGAGATACCGGTAAGAATTACTCTAGCCATGGGATCACCTGATTCCCATCTTTTAAAAAGTTCTCCATTTGAGTCAACAATATATGGAACGTCAAACACGATCATCATCTCAATTTCACGTTCCACCACTTCGATAATCATTGTCGAAGGGAGTTTTTGTGAAACAGAAGATTTTAAAATCCATGGATTCTTATCAATATTATTTTGGAGTTGAAGAAGATTTATTTTAAAGATGTTATCACCAATTTTAAAACCGGCATATTTCATTATCTCACTATTTGAGACACGATCGTTACCTCTTATTTCAACATATTTAACAGAGAAGTGAGATGATGTTGTGCCAAATTGATAAATGAGCTGGCCACCTTTAAAAAGCAAAACAATCATAACAACAAAAATTAGAGTTTTTAATGCAATTATTAAAACAAACAAAAGATTACTTTTGTTTTCTGCTGTATTTTCGGTCTCTTTTAACTGTGGAATTTTACTGTTTGTAATATCCTCTGCTGTGTCTGGAATATTTTCATCAAATAGAGGTTTTGTCCGACGATTGGTAAAGTCACCCTTTGAGTTAGAATTTTTTTTTCTTTTTGATTTATCCAGCCGCCGGTTGGATTTATCAATTCGCTTGTTTGCTTTTACCGGGCCTGGCAGATTATCCTTGATTGAATTGATCCTTCTGTTCTGTTTTAATCCTTCCGCGTTTTTTTTGCGAAAAATTGACATTCAATTATCCAATCAGCCTGATTATTTCGTCAGCAATTTTTTTTGCGGCATCTGGTTTTCCAATATTGGCAGAAGCTGCTGCTGCTTTTTCTAAAACGTCATTTTTATTAACAAATCTGCTTATTGCATCACGAAGTTCATCAATTCCGGTGGTCTTTTCATCAAGAACAACAGCCGCGCCGTTTTCCATCATTGGAATTGCATTTTTGTACTGCTGATTGTCTTTGTGCCACGGGTACGGAAGAAATATTGCGGGCAGTCCCATTACTGTAAGTTCACTCACTGTAGTGGCTCCAGATCTTGCGATTATGAAATCTGCATTCAGAAATGCTTTTGCTGTGTCGTCAATAAATGTAGTTACAACCGCATCTATTTTGCCTTCTTTGTAAGCTGCTGCAACAGCTTCCATGTTGTCTTCTTTGCCCTGATGAAGGACTTTTACCTGTTTAGCAACTTCAGCAAGTGCAATGGCCTTTGGAACCTTTTCATCAATGCTGCCGGCTCCCTGACTTCCACCCATAACAAGTATGTTTATTTTCTTTTTTTTATGACCATCTTTTGCCTGTTCTTTTTTTAATGCAGCAGCTTCTAAAATTGATTTCTTGACAGGGTTCCCCGTGTAGATTGCAACATCTCCGCGAAATTCCTGAAGACTGCTTTCGTATGAAACAAATGCCCTTTGAACAAACGGTTTTAATAGTTTGTTGGTAAGACCAATTATAGCATTCTGTTCTAAAAATGCAGTTTTAATTCCCATTAGTCTCGCTGCCATTACCACTGGACCGGCAACATAACCGCCAACCCCAAGTACAAAATCAGGGGAGAGTTTTTTTAACAGGGTTCTTGATCGTGCCAATGAGAGTGGAATTGATGCCGCACCTGATATTTTTCGACCGATGCCCCCTCCCGTAAGCGGTTTTACCTTTGTAAAGTCAATTCCGTATCCTGCAAGAGGGACAAGTCTCTCCTCTATGCGGCCTTTTGTTCCAATAAATCTTACGTGACCGCCCCTTGAAACTATTTCGTCAGCAACAGCAATGGCAGGAATAATATGTCCGCCGGTACCGCCTCCTGCAATAACTACTTTAAATTGAGAATCTTTCATTTAACTGTCCTGTCTTTTTGTCTGTTTAATCCTCTGATTTCCACCTTTTAAAGGTTCGCCTTCAGATGTTTGAGTTGTATCTCCTGCTATAATAACTTTTTGGGTTCCCCTTGATACGCTGAGAAGGATTCCCCCTATTGCCATTGAGACTAAAAGGGCAGAACCTCCATAACTTATAAATGGAAGTGTGAGTCCTTTGGTTGGAAGAAGCCCCATGGATACCGCGAGGTTGATTAGTGTCTGTATTGCAAGGAGCATGCTCAGGCCTGAGGCTACGTATAATCCAAAAAGGTTATCAGATTTTAACGCAATATAAATACCTCTGGCAACAACAGCTGCATAAATCAGCAGAAGAAACCATATGCCTGCTACTCCGAGCTCTTCGCCGATAATTGAGCCGATAAAATCATTATGGGCTTCGGGCAGATATAAAAATTTTTGAAGACCGTCTCCCAGGCCTTTGCCCCAGACTCCTCCGAAGGCATAACCAAACAGGGACTGACTAAGTTGATACCCTGTGGTAAATCTCGTGGCAAGGGGATCAAGGAATGTCATGATCCTTGTTAATCTGTATGTAGAACCGGTAACAAGAAAATAGACAATTGGAGCTGTTACCACGCTTGCAAGGATCATGTATCCGATTTTTGCACCCGCAATAAAAAGCAGGGTAAATGTTAAAAGTGCCATAACAACAGTTGTTCCAAAATCAGGCTGAAGCATTGTTGCAAACATTAAAATTCCCGGAATTATCAGATGAGGAAGAAAGCCAATTGAGAAAGATTTAATTTTGAGACTCTTTTTATTCAGGGAATATGAAAGCCATAAAACAAGAGCAACCTTTAGAGCTTCGGCAGGCTGAATTGTCAGTGGTCCCATTTTAATCCAGCGGGATGCACCATTGAGTGTCATTCCAAGAGGGGTTTTACATGCAAGCACTCCTAAAAAAACAATGGCAAGAAGAGGCCATACAATCATGCTTTTGTTAAAAATTGCATAGTCGATTCGACTTAGGATTAGCATTACAAAAAGACCCAGCACTGCGTAAGTTAACTGTCTTTCAAAAAAGAAGGCATCGTTTCCTGACTGTTTCTGACCTAAAACAGCAGAGGCCGAGTAGATCATAAGAAGGCCAAAAGCCAATAGAAACAGAATCATTATAAATAGAAGTCTGTCCATTGGTTCCCGTTTTGT
>JAFGVO010000049.1 GCA_016937935.1 Deltaproteobacteria bacterium
GCTTTTTTCAGAAAGTTCGCAAAAAAAAATTTCAACGGTCGATTAGGAAGTGGGCAAAAAAATAACCTCAAGGAGCATTACGACTCTTTAGGAATTAAAGGAGATTGGATAAAATGGAAGAGCTGTCAATCATTGTTAATATTGAAAATGAAAAAAAACTCACCTATAAATTCGAAAAACTGCCAATTGTTATTGGTCGTGATGAAGATTGCGATCTCTCCATCTGTCATAGTGCTGTACCAAGAAAGCTCTGTACAGTCTGGATAGACAGAGAAGAGGGAAAAATATCTCTGGAGGAAAATCCAACTTTAACTAATCCTCTTATAAACGAAAATTCAATTGTATCAGGGGGCATAACAAGAGATGAACTCCACCTGAAAGTCGGACCTGTCTTTATTGAAATTTACAATAGTGAAAAACAGATTGATTTTAAAAGAGTCAACAAGGGCCTTTGGACCTTTGATGCTGTAAACAGCAAAGTGCTTATTTCACTTGCGGCAATGCTTCTGGCATCTGCAGTTCTTTTATCCTCCGGAACAGATGCCTTCAGTAAAAAAAACAGCCTGAAACTTCCCGAACTTGATGTTAACCGTGAAAAAACTCCTGGTGCATGTCAAGAAAATAAAGATGCCGGGCGGGGCACTCTTATGATTTTACGAGGCAGAGAGCTTTTAAAAAGAAAACCCCTGACTGTTGATGTTCAGTTTAAAGTCCTCTCTCTTTTAGAAGGAGGATTAGACTGCTTTAAAGGTAATGATATTAATAAGTATAAAGAGATCAGTGAAGATATTACCAGAATTAAACAGAATCTTAATAACAGTTACAAGGTTTTAAAACTCTCTGTTTTAGAAAATATTGAAGCTGAAAATATAGAAGGAACAAAAACCGCTGCTCAAAATATTCTTCATTACATAAACAAAAAAAATGATCCTGAACTTTTTAAAAAACTAACGGTTCTTGCAAAGAATGGAGAACTCTGATGAGAAAGCTGCTGATTGTAATTTCATTATTTTCAATGGTCATTTTAGAAAGCTGCGGGGTCGCATCAACAGGTAGTATCAAAAAAGATACCACCATAGATCCTGTTGTAACTGCACATGCACTTGCAGAAGCCGGAGATTATCTTCAGGCTTCATACTATCTTGAGTCTGCAATTAAAACTGAAGAGGATGAGATAAAATACCTCCCATATTTAATCGACGCAATGGTGAGATCAAGGCGATTACTTGCATCCCTGGAGAGTCTCGAAAGACTGATTGAGCTCCAGCCTGATAATAATGAAGCACGGGAGCTCTATTCATTAATAAGGGAAATAACCGGAACAGATAACAAAAATATAAAAGGAGAAGAAAATGATCGGGACAGAAATATTCAAAGAATCAATTAAACAGTTTTTTAAACCTATCGAAGAGCTGATTGAAGATGGAACAGTGAGTGAAATAATGATTAACGGACCTTTTGAAATATGGGTGGAACAAAAGGGGATGATTCGTAAAACAGGTTTTAAGTTTCCAACACTACAGGCCCTTGAAAGTGCACTTACTAATATAAGTCAATACAGTCAGAGGCCTTATAGTATTGATAATCCAATATTGGAAACACATCTGCCGGACGGATCGAGAGTTGAGGCAGTCATGGAGCCCATTGCCATGAACGGGCCCGTAGTTTCCATAAGAAGGTTCAGTAAGAAAAGTCTGAAAATTGAGGACCTTGTAAAATATGACACTTTAACAATTGAAGCTGCAAAGTTTTTGGCAAAAGCTGTTGGAAACAAGAAGAATATAGTTGTTTCAGGAGGTACGGGAAGTGGAAAAACCTCCTTGTTATGTGCTCTCTCATCGTTTATTTCACCAAAGGAGAGAATTGTTGTTGTTGAAGATACCCATGAGCTCCAACTCCAGCAGCCCCACTGTGTCTATCTTGAATCAAGAACCGCCGATGAGAGAGGTATGGGGGAGGTAACAATTAGAGACCTTCTCCATGCAACTATGAGATTAAGGCCCGACAGAATTGTTGTTGGAGAGATTAGGGGGATTGAAGCAAAGGACATGGTTGCCGCAATGACAAGCGGTCATGAGGGTTCTATGACAACAATACACGCAAACAATCCTGGTGATGCTCTCGGGAGGCTGGAGACACTGATTCTTATGGATAACGGAGGTCTTCCACATTTTGCTGTAAGAGCCCAGCTTGCAAGTGCAGTTGATATTATTGTTCAGATTACCAGAATGCCTTCGGGTAAAAGGGCAGTAACAGAGATAAGCATGGTCTCCAAAAAAATAAAAAATGAAAATTATGTGATTAAAAAACTTTTTACTCTGAATAATGACCAGGTTCTTGAAAAACAGTTTTGAGAGAGGAGGTATAAATTGAAAAAAGAAGATTTAAAAAATTTATATGAAGAAAAAACGAGAATGGCCAAAATAAATACGAGTACTGGTATAGAGATTTTAGAGAATCAAAAAAATATTCCTGTACCTGTAGATGTAGATGATGATGCAACCTTCTTGTTTGATGGGGAGAAAACTGTAATCGGAAATAAAAAGAGTAAACCCCTGTATGAGAAAAAAATAACAGAGGAGTATATTCCTGTAAATAATATGCGTGCAACAGGAGAGATAACCTCATTGTGGATTGATGAAACAAACAGGTTTTTAAACTTTGTAAAAAGATTCGTTAATAATAAAAAAATTGCAGTGCTGGTTATAACAATTGCCGCCGGCCTTGTTGTTGGAGGTCTGAATCTGTCCAAAAAAACCGTATATGCAGAAGAGAGAGTAAACAGGGTTGATATAGAAAAAAATAAAAAGAGTGTAAAAATTGAAAAAGATAAAATCAATACAATTAAACCGGATAAAAATGCCAGTGAGTTGGATGCGGTAAACGCATTGTTGTCAGGAGAGTTTAAAAAAGCACTGGGGCAATACAAAGGGCTTATGGAAAAAGAGCCCGATAACAATGGTTTTAAAACAGGAGTAAGAATTCTTAAAATCAAACTGGGAGAACCATTATGAAAAATCTAAGAATAAAATTTTGTCTTTTTTTAATCATATTTGCCTCAGGCTGCAGTGAGAATAATGCTGTTACTGAAAATCCGTTAACCATTAAAGTTACCATATTAAC
>JAFGVO010000483.1 GCA_016937935.1 Deltaproteobacteria bacterium
AAATTTTAATAATTATAAATTATCTCTGTACCAGTCCAATGCAAGTTCAAGACCTGTTAAGGCGTCCACTTCAGGATCGTAACCTATCAGCTTTTGAGCCTTGCTAATATCAGCCTGACTATCTCTCACATCACCAGCTCTGATTGCACCATATGTTGGAGATAGATCACTATTTAAAAGTGTGAGCATTTTCATTGTAAGATCATTTAACGAAATTCTTCCACCAGCCCCAATATTCATAACCTCACCATTGGCGCCGGCAGATGCTTTACATGCCAGCAGATTTGCCTGAACAACATTATCAATAAAAGTAAAATCTCTAGTCTGACCACCGTCCCCTAAAATATGAGGAGGTTCATTATTTAAAATTGATTTCACAAATTTGGGAATTACCGCAGCATAGGCACCATCGGGATCCTGACGTTTTCCAAAAACATTAAAATAGCGCAATCCTACTGTGGCCAGCCCATATGTGTCGTTAAAAACTTTGGCATAAAGTTCATTGACATATTTGGTAACAGCATACGGAGATAAAGGCGCAGGCTGCATGGTTTCAATTTTAGGAAGGGTTCTTGTATCTCCGTAAGCTGAAGATGAGGCGGCATAGACAAACTTCTTTACCTTTGCATCTCTGGCAGCAACAAGCATATTAAGAGAACCTGTTACATTATTGTCATTACTTCCCAAAGGGTCTTCAACAGAGCGAGGAACTGAACCCATTGCAGCCTGATGAAGAACATAATCACACCCCTGGCATAACTCTTTGCAAAGATCGAGATCTCTAATATCACCTTCTACAAATTTAATTTTATCTCTAAAAAGATCGATATTCTCTTTTTTACCGGTACTAAAATTATCAAGAGCAACAACATCCTCTCCATTTTTGATAAGTTGTTCGATCAAATTTGAGCCAATAAAACCTGCTGCGCCTGTTACTAAATATTTATCACTCATTGTATTCCCTTCATGCTTATTCAATATTTATCTAAATTTTTAAATTCTGCTCTGTTTAATTAAATGTACAAGTTCAATTGCATCCCTTGCATCTTTTACACCAAACCCCTCCCCATTTAAAATTTTTTCATAGGATTTAGTATGCAAATCTGTAAATCCTTTTGTAAATTCCAGGGTTTCACCATCAATTGTAATATGCCGATATGTTGTCATCTCCCCGGGAAGAGGTTTAAAAGGCAATCTGCCAACGTCAACACTCAGGTGCCAGTTTACAAATGCTCTTTCAAGCTCAAGTTCACCTTTGGCCGCACTGTTGTTGTATTCAATAACTTTAGAATTTTGAGCCTTACCAAAAAGCCATAAAAGCATATCAAAAAAATGAATTCCAATATTAACAAGAAGTCCCCCCGAACGCTCCTCAATGCCCTTCCAGGACTGATGATACCATGCCCCGCGCCCGGTTATATATGTAAGATCCACAACATGTTTTCTGTCCCTTTTATTTTCCAATAACTCTTTTTCAAGACGCTGTTTAATTTTAACAATTTCGGGATGAAGCCTTAACTGCATGATTGTATTTATCTCTCCATCAGTCTCTTTTTGAACCTGCAGGAGCTGATCAAGATTCCAGGGATTTATAACAAGAGGCTTTTCGCATATGGCTTTACAGCCGGATCTCAAGGCCAGTCGTACATGTGCATCATGAAGATAATTTGGTGTACAGATAGATACGTAGTGAACTTTTTTTTCATCTGACTCATAACGAAGCTTTTCAAGGTGTCTGTCAAACCGTTCAATTTCAGGAAAATAGCGCACATCAAGAAAAAAATTATCAAGAACTCCCATTGAATCAGACGGGTCTGTAACAGCAACAAGTCTGTTACCGGTCTCTTTAATCGCTTTTATATGGCGGGGTGCAATGTATCCGCCGGCACCGATTATTGCAAAGTTTTTCATTTATTCAGATACCAGTTATAGGTTTTCTTAATACCATCTTCAAGAGATGTTTGCGCTTTCCAGCCGATATTATTTAAACGACTTACATCAAGAAGCTTTCTGGGAGTTCCGTCAGGCATAGATAAATCCCACTCAATCTCTCCCTCAAAACCGGTAATATCCTTAATAATATGAGCCAGCTCTTTTATTGAAACATCTTCGCCAACACCAACATTTAAATATACATCCCTTGGTGCTGCCTTATAATTGTTCATTAAAAAAACAAGAGCATCGGCTAAATCCTCAACAAAGAGAAACTCCCTTTTAGGTGTTCCGCTTCCCCAGAGAGTAACATTTTTTTTGCCTTCAATTTTTGCTTCATGAAATTTTCGCAACATTGCAGGCAAAACATGACTTGTTTTAAGATCAAAATTATCTCCTGGACCATAGAGATTGGTTGGCATGGCAGAAATAAATTTTGTACCATACTGCCTGTTATAACTGTCGATCATATTTATCCCTGCAATTTTGGCAATTGCATAGGAATCATTTGTTGTCTCAAGAGAACCGGTTAAAAGATACTCTTCTTTAATAGGCTGAGGAGCAAGTTTGGGATATATGCACGAACTGCCTAAAAAGAGCAGTTTCTTAACATCAGTTTTATAGGCAGCATCAATAACGTTTATCTGAATCTGCAGGTTTATTCTTATGAAGTCAGCAGGATATGTATCATTGGCGCTAATGCCTCCAACCTTTGCAGCTGCAAGAAAAACATAATCAGGCCTGTTATTTATAAAAAATTCCAGAGTTGCAACTGCATCTGTAAGATCAAAATCAGAAACATCACTTTTAATAATATTGTTATAACCGGCTGATTCCAGTTTTTTTACAATATTGGAGCCCACAAGGCCATTAGACCCTGCCACATAAATTTTATCACTTTTATTCATCATATATTCATTCCCTCTTTTACTGTTTCTGCAACCAGTTTCATCTCATCTGGTGAAATATTCGGATCAATTGGAAGTGCCAGATTTTCAAGACATGCTATTTCCGCTTTTGGAAGTGATCCCCGTTTATAGCCTAAATAATCAAAACATGGCTGAAGATGCAAAGGAGCAGGATAATAAATTCCAAATCCTATCTCTCTTTTTTTAAATAATTCAATTATACTACTGCGCCTGTTTGCAGGAACCCTTATCACATATTGGTTATAAACATGAAAATCATTTTCAAGTTCAGGTGTAACAAGCTCTTTGATTCCTGCAAATTGAGTATTGTAATATCCGGCTACAGAACGTCTTTTATTTGTCCATTCATCAAGAAATTTGAATTTTATATTTAACATTGCAGCCTGCAAAGAGTCCATTCTAAAATTTCCACCAATATATTTATGGTGATATTTTTTTTCAGCTCCGTGGGACCTCAGGGCTAACATCTTCTTATAAAGTTTACTGTTATTTGTAACAACGCCTCCTGCATCCCCAAGCGCCCCTAGATTTTTTGCAGGAAAAAACGAAAATATTGCTGCATCGCCCATGTTGCCGGCAAACTTTCCATTCTGTTTTGCACCGATAGCCTGGGCCGCATCTTCAATAATAAACAAACTTTTTTCTGCTGCAATTTTTTGAATTGAAGTCATATCTGCACAATTTCCAAAAAGATGCACTGGAATTATGCCTACAGTTTTATCAGTAATTGCCGCGTCAATTAGCTTAGGGTCAATATTAAAAGTAGAATTTTCAATATCAACAAAAACAGGAACAGCTCCAAGCCTTGCAATGCTGCCGGCAGTTGAAAAAAAAGTATATGGTGTTGTAATAACCTCATCGCCACTCTTAACCCCGAGAGCCATCAGTGTGAGCATTAGGGAATCTGTTCCAGAACCTGTTGCAAGTGCAAACTTTGACCCTGTAAATTCAATAACTTTTTTTTCAAACTCTTCAATCTGAGGACCATTTATAAATTGTCCAGTAAGAAGAAGCTCTCTGAAAGATTCTTCAATTTCGGTCTGAAAAGGAGAATGAAGTTTGGGAATATTTAAAAGTGGAATCATAATAAAATTAACTCATTTTCATTTTAACGGGTATAAACCTCACCGCACTCATTGCATAGATTGTCAATACCCAGCCTGGCACCGCACCTGCACATCCACCCTGCAACTTTTGCTGGATTACCCATTACAAGTGCAAATGGAGCAACATCCTTTGTAACAACAGAACCCGCTGCCACAAATGAATATTCACCAACAGTGTGACCACATACAATAGTTGCATTGGCACCAATGGTTGCGCCTTTTTTAATTAAAGTTTCAGCGTACTCTTTACTGCGATCAATAAATGATCTTGGAGTGGATACATTTGTAAAAACGGCCCCCGGTCCAACAAAGACATCATCTTCGAGGGTAACACCGTTATATACTGAAACACCGTTTTGAATTTTAACCCTGCTTCCGATTTTTACACCTTCTGCCACAAATACATTTTGGCCGATATTGCAATAGTCTCCAATAAAACTATTTTTCATAATGTGGCTAAAATGCCATATTTTTGTACCTTTGCCAATTTTACATGGTGTATCAACAAATGAAGACTCATGAACAAAAAAATCGTTTAAATCAGAACTCATAATCATTCCATATCTGAGTAAAATACAGGCTGTATTATATCAGAGCAAAACTATTCGTCTATACAAAACCAATGCAAAAACCAATTCACCCCCTCCGGCATGTCAAACGATTCAATCAAAAATTATTGGGATTTCCCCGTCAAATTCAAATCCCTCAAGACTGTTTTTAAATCTGCAGGCAATCAGCTCCACACCACTTTGTGCTGCGGTTTTTAAAGTTTTTGAATATACGGGATCAATTTCAATTGCAGGCTTTAGAATATTAACATCAGATCTATTTACAACAAAAAGCATTACAGCCCTATCACCCTGTTTTACAACATTCATAAGTTCTTCAAGATGCTTTGTGCCTCTTTTTGTTACAGCATCTGGAAAAAGTGCAAAATCACCGTCTTTCCAGGTTACATTTTTCACCTCGACAAAACATGATTTTTTATCTTTCAATAAAACAAGGTCCACTCTGCTGTTCTCACCGTATTTAACCTCTCTTCTAATCTCCGCATACCCCTTTAAGGATTGAACTTTGCCTTCCATAATTGCAGACTCGGCCATTCTGTTTGTAAAAGAAGTATTTACACCCACCCAGCAGTTGTCTGACTTTATAAGCTCAAGTGTCCATTTGAGTTTTCTTTTAGGATCAGGGTGATATGACAGAGCCACTTCTGACATATATTCATTAGTACTTTTCATAGAACCGGTATTTGGAACATGAGCAGTAACTTCACTTCCATTATCAAGAATAATATCCGCAAGAAATCGCTTATATCGCTTTAGAAGTTTTCCTGTTGTTAATTTATTAAAATTCATCTGCTTCCTTTTGCAAAATAATTGAGCCGACAATAGCTATTCACTAAAGTCGGCTCGTTTACAACACTAAAAATTTTCATGGAGCAGAGGTAATTTCGCAAAACAGGTTCAGGATGCCCTCACCTCAATCTTTCTGGCTTTAAGCTTTTCAGCCTTTGGAAGCAGAAGTGTAAGCACTCCATCTTCAAGAGAAGCACTTATTTTACTTAAATCAATTGAGTCTCCAAGCTTAAAGCTCCTCGTAAAACCGCCAATACCGTATTCTTTTTCAATCTCATTTCCAATAAGTCCGGTTTCTACAAGCCCTGTAATCGTCAGCTGTTTATCTTCAACATTTATATCCAGATTTTCCTTTTTTACCCCCGGCAAATCAGCAAGAAGAGTAATTGAATTTTCTGTCTCATAAATATCTACTGCCGGAGAGTATTGAACCCCTGTTTTTGTATGCTCCCCATCACTTTTTTCAATCTCTTTTTTATCTGCAACACTTAATTTATTGTTTTTTTCTTCAGACATATTTCACCTCCTTATAATCAGGCTTTGATTTCAATTTTACGAGGTCTTGCCTCTTTTGCTTTAGGAAGAGTAATTTTAAGAACGCCCAGTTTATACTCCGCATCAACCTTGTCCGCATCAATATCAAGGGGCAGAGAAATTGTTCGGCTAAAAACACCGTGCCCTCTCTCCTGCCTGTGAAAACTTGCCTTCTCATCAACAAGTGGAGCCTTTCTTTCACCTTTTACAGTAAGGCTGTTTCCAGTTGCGGATATATCAAGTTCTTTCACATCAATTCCCGGAATTTCCGCACTGATTACCAGGTTATCCCCTTCATCATAAATATTGAACGCCGGAAAAACCCCACTGGAATTAAAGCTGAAAAGCTCTCTGTTTCCTGAGCCAAACAGACGCTCCAAATTTTGATTCATACGATAAAAATCATTCCACACATCAGGTGTCTTATAAAATAATCTTGATAACATAATAATACCTCCTTATAAAATCTGCTCAAGACCACCATTTGTGTCTGAGCCTTTAATAAAATTTTCCTGCCCTCTTGAAATATCTTTTCTCAGGGGCAAACAGAAAGTATGCACAATCAAAAAGCGGTAAAGGGCAAAAACGCATTTTACCTATAGAATATAACTGTCGACCGATTTCATAATGCATAAATATTAATTTAACTTAATTTGTTACTGATTTTTTAAGTCAAATCTTGTTTTTGATGTTGACATATAAAAATTAGGAATTATAAGTTAGTTATCGCTCACTAACTAACTATTGGGCAGAATTGAGTAATTAAATGAGTCGTCCTAAAACAATATCAGATGAAGACCTTTTAAAAATTGCAAGGGAATGTTTTATTGAACAAGGTCCCTCCGTCCCAACCAGAGTTATTGCCCTTAAGGCCGGTATATCTCAGCCTGCTCTTTTTAAACGATTTAAAAATAAAGATGAACTTTTTCTGGCGGCACTTTCATCTCAGTCAACTTTAAAAAATGTTTTAGAGCTTCAAGCCTGGATAAACTCACACCCTGTAAAAGGACCTTTTGAACCCCAGATGTTTGAATTACTATCAAGACTCTGGGTTTTGTTTTTAGAAATACTTCCAAGACTTATTGCAATGCATGCCCATGGAAACCACTTTTCACCAGAAAAAATATTTGCTAAAATCAAAACTCCACCTGCTGTAATTTTACTTCAAAAGATTTCAGAATTTGTAAAAAGAGCACAGGCAAATGGTCAGGTAATAAGTTCTCTAAACCCTGATATTGCTGCAATGAATATCCTTGGACCACTTCAGGGCAGAATGCTTTTTCTCAAAATATTTAAATTTAAAATTGACGCAAAATCAAACTCTGATGACGAATACATAAGACAGACATCTAAAACACTTTGCAAGGGATTGTGCACAAATAAGGAGCAGTCTAAATGAAAAACATTCCACACAAAACCTGGATAATTCCAACTCTATTTCTGGCTTTTCTTCTGTTTAACAGCAGTTATGTTTTTGCGGATGAAACAGGCCCCGCAGCACCCATGTTTGATTCTTCTGATGCAATCGATACGCCCCCGTGGGAACACTTTAATGATCCTGTACTTGAACAGCTTATTAAGGAAGGGCTTAAAGACAATCCCGGGGTGAATGCGGCAAAAGAGCGCATAAACCTTGCACGTGCAGGGGCAAAAGCGGCACTTGCTCCTCTGCTTCCATCAATAAGTGCAGAGGGTATGTACGGTTTAAACTCATATGATACAAAACTCACAGGAATATCAATACCGACAATTCCCGGAATGACTACTTCAACAAACGACATCAACTATACACAAACTTTTACTGCTTCTTTAAAAGCACAATATATGGTTGATATAACGGGAAGATATTACACACAAAGAGAGGCGGCCTTAAAAGATGCAGAGGCCCAGATTGAAGATGCCAGATCTGCAGCTGTTGTCCTTGCCACTGAAATAATGCAGGCATATTTTGATGTGGTTTCGGCCAGGTCAAGAATTAATCTTATAAATGATCAGATCGAAAACAATGAAAAACAGCTTAATCTGGTAATAGAACAGTTTAAACGTGGACTTGCCACAGCACTTGATATTCTTCAACAGAAACAGCAGTTATATGGAAAACAGGCACAGCTCCCTCAGGCAGAATTCTTATATAATACCAGCAAAAGACAGCTGGCAACTCTTGTTGGACTTGACAGCATGAACGACCTTCCTAAAATTCCTGATGTGATACCTGAGCCTGGAAAGGCACCGGAGAATATATCATTAGAGCAACTTGAGAATTTACGTCCGGATTTAAGGGCCGCGAGAAACCGGATTTCAGCTAATGAAAAACGGACAAGCAGTGCCAAAAGAGCCCTTGCCCCCTCTCTTATATTAAACGGACAATACGGATATAAAGTCAGCAAAGTATCTGATACCAATCACGGAGATACCTGGAGTGCCGGTGCTGTTTTAACTGTCCCGATTTTTATGGGCGAAGCAAACCATGCGGCACTTGATCAGGCAAGAGCAACAAGCAGAAGTGCAGAACTGGCCTATGAAGATTCTCGTAGAAAAGCGATTACCCAGGTAGAAAATTCACTTGAAACAGAAGAGACCCAAAAGGCATATCTCCAGGCTCTTGAAAAGCAGTACGATGTATCAAAACAGACAGTAATTGAATCTCGCAAAAGATATATTGGAGGCGAGCTGACATATCTCAATGTTCTGTCGGCTATAAGTGCACTGCAGATTAACGAATTGTCACTTATTCAGGCAAGGCGGGATCTTCTGAGTGCAAGAATAAAACTGTTAAGTGCCATAGGCGGTACCTGGACAGAAAAACTTATTAAAGAGTAACAATTGTAATAATTATAAAGGTGAAAAATCATGAAAAAACTATTTTTTAAATTCATTCTGCCCATGATGATTGTAGCTGCCGGTGTAGCAGCAATGCTTGTATTAAAACATCAGGCAAAAAAAGCAACATTCACACCTCCTGAGCAAAGGGTTATAACAGTTGAAACACAAATTGTTAAAAGCGAATCACTCCCTTATAGAATTGATGCCTCCGGATCTGTAAGAGCTGCACAGGAAATTAGAATTGTTCCAGAAGTGGGTGGAAGAATTACCTGGATAAATGAAAATTTTATTCCGGGCAGTCGTATTAAAAAAGGTGATATTATCGCCAAAATTGATAACAGAGATTACAAGCTGGCTCTGGATCAGCAGATGGGGCAGGTGCAGCAGGCAAAGCTCAATCTTACTCTTGAAAAAGGAAGAGGCGAGATTGCAGCCGAAGAATGGAAAATGCTTGAAAACAGATCATCAAACAATGACTTTTCAAATGATGATTCATCAATGCTGGCATTAAGAAAACCTCAGCTGCAGGAGGCCAACCAGAGAGAACAGTCTGCAAACAGCGGACTGGAAAGAGCACAACTGAATCTTAAAAAAACAGTGCTTCGAGCTCCATTTGACGCAATTGTAATTGATAAGGGAGTTGACGTTGGACAGCTTGTAGGACCAACTACTTCAGTTGGAACACTTATGGGGTCAAATGAGTTGTGGGTTGATGTTTCTGTACCTGTTGAGTCTCTTGCTGCTGTTAGAATCCCCGGACTAAACTCAGAATTCGGTTCTCTTGTAAAAATTATTCAAAAAGCCGGCAATGAAGAGATTATCCGTAATGGTGAGGTTATCAGACTTCAAGGGCAGCTAAATAGCCAGAACAGAACAGCCACACTTCTTGTTACAATTAAAAATCCTTTTGATATGTCAAACAGACTTCCACTTTTGGCCGGTGCGTATGTTGACGTGCAAATTGAAGGTGAAGTCAAAGACGGGGTATTTGAAATTCCAAGATCTGCATTAAAGTCACAACGATATGTATGGAGTGTTAAAAATGACCACCTCAAGAAAATTTCTGTCACAGTGGCCTGGAAACAGAAGCAGAGTGTTATAATCAGCAGCGGACTAAAGGATAAGGATGAAATTGTTATAAGTCCCATGTCATTTCCTCTTGATGATATGAAAATTAAACGAGTACAAAAAGATGAAAGCAAGTGATATATGAGCGGTAAAACAAAATACAAAGGACCAATTGCATGGATGGCAAATAACCATGTTGCCGCCAACCTTGTAATGGCAATCATTTTAATTGGAGGGATATTTGGAATTATCAAAAGCAAACAAGAGGTCTTTCCCGAATTCTCTCTTGATGTAATTAGTGTTCAGGTTCCATATCCCGGTGCCAGTCCTACAGATGTGGAACAGGGAATAATTCTGGCTCTTGAAGAGGCTGTAAGAGGCCTTGACGGTGTAAAGAAGGTCACATCAACATCTGTTGAAGGCATGGGAACCGCCTCGGTTGAAATTCTTCAGGGTGAAGATCCTGAAACGGTTTTAGCGGATGTAAAAAATGCCGTTGACCGAATAACCTCTTTCCCTGAAGAGGCTGAACGCCCCCTTGTTAAACTGCTTGCTCCTAAAGCCAGAGTTATTTCCCTTATACTTTCAGGAAATGAAGACCTTTCAGAACTTCATAAAATGGCAGAAATGGTAAGAAAGGATCTCCTTGATCACAAAGAGATTACACAGGTTGAAGTGGATGGGATCCCTCCCCTTGAAATCAGCATAGAGATTTCTAAAGAAACCCTTGATAAATATAAAATCACTCTTAACCAGGTTGCCGCTTCCATCAGAGCAGCATCAGTAGATCTTCCTGCCGGGTCGGTAAAAACAAGTGCCGGTGAAGTACTTGTCCGCGTATCAGATCGCAAAATTAATGCTGAAGAATTTTCTGATATTATTTTGAGAAGCGAACTTGGGGGATCAAAAATCAGACTTGGTGATATTGCGGACATTAAAGATACCTTTGCAGAAACAGATCAGGAATCTTTTTACAATGAAAAAAGAGCGGTCAGAGTTACGGCATACAGAGTTGGCAACGAAACCCCAAAACAGGTTGCAGATGTTGTTAAAAAATATGAAGCACAGGAACTTAAACATAAACTGCCAAAAGATATTGAGACCGCAACCTGGCAGGACGATTCAGAGCTGCTTTCCGGACGTATCAAACTTCTAAACACAAATGCTTTTTATGGAGGAATTCTGGTAATATTTATTCTTGCCATGTTCCTCAGACTCCGTCTGGCTCTTTGGGTTTCCCTCGGCATTCCAATATCATTTATGGGTGCATTTTTCTTAATGCCTGTCATGGGTGCATCAATAAATATGATAACACTTTTTGCGCTGATTGTTACACTGGGAATGGTTGTTGATGATGCAATTGTTATTGGTGAAAATATTTATCATAAAATGCAGGAAGGACTCCCAAAAATTGATGCCGCAATTCAGGGAACACAGGAGATGGCTGTTCCTGTGGTATTTTCAATTCTGACAACAATGGTAGCCTTTGCACCTATGCTTTTTGTACCCGGCGTTATGGGCAAGATTTTCTACCTGATACCTGTAGTTGTTATACTTGTTCTTGTATTCTCACTTTTTGAAGCTTTTTTTATTTTACCCTCACATCTTGCAAACCATACAGGGGATGATTTTATTAATAAAAAACGCGGTCCAATTTCAAAAATTCAGAAAATAGTAAGCGATGGTCTGGATACTTTTATTAATGGTCCCTACAAAAGTGCTCTTTCAAAAATACTAAAATTCAGACAGGTAGCTTTTGCAGTATCCATAGTAATTCTTCTTGTATCTGTGGGCCTCATTGCCGGAGGTTTTTTACCCTTTAAATTCTTCCCGTCACTTGAAGGTGATCTTGTAATGGTCACCGCAACCATGCCATTTGGAACACCAATTGATGACACTAAAAAAGTTTCGGATGAACTTGAAAGAGCAGCCCATGCCGCAATTAAGAAAAACGGCGGTAACAAAATTT
>JAFGVO010000484.1 GCA_016937935.1 Deltaproteobacteria bacterium
ATACGCATCTCGCTTTAATACGTCAACCTTTTTAATAAAATAAATTAAACTTTTTTTACAAACCGCATACTTGTTGAATTTAAGCCATTTTTTAATTAAAAATAACAAGTTTTTAATCCAAAAAATTGCTCAAAAACCTGAAAAAAATGTATCTGTTTATGAAATTAAGAAGGGCAATTGTAACAAATTTGAGATTATCAATCTTTTGAAAGGATAGTTACGGCAGATATGAACCATGCACTGTGGGGAAGCCACTGTTCAAGCCATCTCCACCTGTCATTGCTTTTGTACATCATTTGAGGAGCCCCAAAAAAGGCTATACCGGCACCATCCCAGCCACTGCCGGTAATACCGTTGGCAATTCCACCATTAAGATCTCCATGATTTTTATAATTGGGAAGCTCATTATACTGTGGAGAATTTTGATATCCGCTTCCTTTTAAAAATGAGTAATCAAAAGGATTATCTCCTAAAATCCAGTTTAACTGATTATATGAATACTTATATATAATATAAAGAGCATCATCTTTAAGTTCCACTAATTCAGCTGCTGTCACAACAGCTGAACTCAATGAGGCCAATCTTGCATTCTCTCCCTGCCACCAGTATTCGCTCTCATTTACATGGGGTATAAAAAATCCATCAACCACACTGTTTTGTGCAATAAAACTCTGTCTGGCATATCCATAAGGATTAGGAACACTAGTTGTTACCTTAACAAGATATGAGAGATGTTTTTTTACAACATCTCTAGCCCTTATTCTCCAGGTTTCATCATCTTCAATCTGGTAGTAACGGGCTATTGCCATTATGGGCAGACCCGCATCAGAGGCGTGCCAGAAAGGTCTTCTGTTATCATCAGCAATAAAATATCCTTTAGGACTGACGCGCTTTTCAAGGTTTTCAAATCGAACCCTTGCATCAGAACGATACTCTGCCATCGAAGTAGCCAAATAGAGTTCAGATGCAGCCATCAGGCCGGTGTAATCATCAATAATATTTTCTACTCCGTTATCAATATATTTAAGATTATTCGTTTTAAGGTGATCCCATCCTTTTTGGGCGGCCTTTAAATAATCAGCAGATTTATAATCACCGTCCAGACTTACAATGCCGTCTTTAGCCATTGTGGAAACTCTTGCAAGAGAAGCAATGGCCATGCCAGCCCCTTCGCGCATTCCTGCCTGCCAGTCTCCTGTCATCATCCCGTTTTTCTGTTCAAATGCACAGACCTGACGCATCTCCATATCACCACTCCAGTGATCAAATACATTGATATAAAAATAGCCATCCTTATCAAGAGTTCTAACAAGATAGTCCGCACCCCATGCGGCCTCATCTGCAACTTTCTGAAGCCTGACCTTATTTAAAAGAGAGTCTTTTGCATTATCAAATACAGAGGCAAGAGACCAGACCACTAATGGAATCTGCTGAGGATTCATAAAATTTGCATAGCTTAAATGGGATAGATATTTTGAAATATCACCTGAGGCATCATACCACCCACCATGCACATCAGCGGTTCTGTTTGTTCCAATAAAAGGAACGTTTGAATCAGTCTCAACAACATGGGGATCATCTGCTCTTGAATTTAAAAAATATCCAAGAAGGGAATCAAAAGTCTGATTAAAAAGTAAATTTTTATCTATCTTAATATCTTTTGAAACATAGCCCCCTGCTCGTATTTGCACTGTAACAGCAGAATCAATTTTTGAAAAATCAGCAAGCTGATAATTAGGTCCACCACCCCATTCGACAAACTGATTAACAGGCTCGCATTTCTGTTTCAGCAATACACTGTTATCTGCAACGTTTATAATTTCAAATTCAAGTATGGGCTCAACGGACTCAATAACTGCAACTTTGGGTCTTCCAATGTCATAGCCCACCTGATTTATATGAAATTTAACATGATTAGCCTTATCAACCGGAAGCCTGTAAACCTTTTCTGTCATTGACGGACCGGTCTGAACATCCGGTGCAGGCAGTAGACATCCGGTTAAAAAAACGGAAATTGTTAATGCAATAATTAATTTTTTTAGCAAGTTATACCGAGGCTTCATAATAATCCCTTCTTTATATGAATTAACAGAATTAACTTAACTGTGGTCGTTTTAAAAAGAACAAACAGGCTCACTTATTTTTATAGGGCATATTTTTAGAAAAAATTAAGAAATGAAAAGATATTTAATATCAGGCGTCTTTAACATCAAGCACTTTAGCTTTTACTTTTAATGTTTTACCCGCAAGTGGCGGAATCAGCCTTACAAGCACCTCTGTCGGACGATCTTCTAAAACAGCAAACTGAATTATCTGATTTCCAATAGCTCCAGCCTCAAACAGAGTTCCCACTTTGGTAGATACACCTTCAGGTATCTCACTCTTTTTAATTACTTTGGTAGGCCAGGATTTAGGTTGCCCAATAGCCTCTTCCGGAGCTAGAGTAAATTCATTTTCTTCTCCTGCAGCCATACCTCGCAAATGCTCACTTAAACCGGGAATAATTCCGCTTTTTCCAAATTCAAATACAAGGGGACCTCCCTTACCGACAGAAGATTCAATCATTTCACCCTTATCGGTAGTAATTGTATATTCCAGAGTTATAATTTTTCCATCCTGAACTTTCATGGCACCTCCCGATTTAGCCAAACATAATCAATTTGTATTATGAAACCAAATTTAATGAACAATATAATACACACATAATTATCTATTGCCAAGAATGAACAGTAATAAATTTTCAATTATACAAAATTGACTTCAACAATTATTAAATAAGTGGCATTATGCAGCCAAAGTTTTAATGAAAAAAACTAAACCAGGTAAAAAAATATGACAAATGACAAAACTCAAAGTTTTTCAACACAGGCAGGCATTGATCGAAGGCGTGAAGAGAGACACAATATTCATGTTAATGTGAACTACTCCTGCGGAGACACCTATCTGTATTCAAAATCAGACAATATTTCTGAAATGGGAATATTTTTAGTATCAGATACCCCTCTTGCAGCAGGCACAATGATAAACCTGAGCTTCAACAACCCTCAGGGAGGAAGTCCTGTTGATGTAACCGGCGAAGTAGTATGGATAGATCCCGGGAACAGCGACTCCCCGGGCGGTATGGGCGTCCGCTTCAACAACCCCACAGAAGAGACCAAAGCCAAAATCAGAACATTCATAAGAACAATGGCCTACATAGATTAGATTTTAAGCCTTCAGCATATTAAATATGATGTTCAACTTCAACAGATAACCTCAACCCAACACTATGAAGAACAGAACTCAGACTTTTTAATTTAGGATTTCCCTGGATAGAAAGAATTCTGTATAAATTTTCCCTGTTCAAGTTTGTTTCACGTGCAATTTCAGAAATGCCTTTTGCGTTTGCAACATCTTTTAATGCCATTAAAAAAACTTCATGGGAACCATCTTCGAGAGCAGCGTTTAAATATTCAGCAGCTTCAATCGGGTCAAGAAGATCATCCTTAAGATTTGCCTCATATTTTTCCGTAACCTTTGTCATCTCTTCCTCCTTTGAAACTCAGCCCAATATTCATGAGCTAATTTTATATCATTTGACTGAGTTTTTTTTGATCCGCCACATAATAATATAACAATGGTAAACCCATCCCTTCCAAAATAAACTCTATAACCTGGTCCATAATCCAATCGCAATTCACTAACACCCTCCCCCACCGATTTACAGTCCCCAAAATTACCCAATCTTATCCGATTCATCCGAACTCGAATTTTCGCACGAGCAACCTTATCTTTCAAAGAACACAACCACTTATGAAAAATATTTCTTCCATCTTCGGTAACATATTCAAGTAATTCGATTTTAGAATTGCTCATACAAACAGTGTAGCTTAAAAGCTACACATGTCAAGTTGAAAGTTGAGAGAAAAAGGAAGCAGACTACTTGAAGTAGTTTGGAATTATTCTTCAACTGACCAGTTATCATCGTATACTCTTAAATAAATCGATCTTATATCATCATCTCTATCAACTTTTGAGTATTCGTAATTTTCAAATCCTACTAAGACATAAGGTCTTTTCACTTCAGGGCCATTGCATGGATAAATGAAAATATGTGATTTTTCGAAGTCATATTTTTCAAAGGCTGAATTGGTATTCTTTTCGACCATCTGATTGTGTTCGGCTATTCTTTTTCGCGCAACATCTGCTGCAAGCTGAACATGTCTTTGAAATTTTTCAGGAACCGTTTTCAATTGACATTCATAGATTGAAGTTCCACAAGAACCGAATATTCCCAGGAGTAAAAGAGTTAAAATACCATTTTTCATTAGCTTCTTTTTAGTAAAAATCAAATACATCGAATCACTCATGCTCTGTAGAGAATCTACTTTTTAGAAGTTTAACAATTTTTTCAAAAGTCCCCGCTTCACCATATTTTTGAAGCTGAGGATTTGAATAATGATAGGCTCTGTAATAATTATCACGTTTTAATTCAACGAAATATGAAATTCCATCTCTTGCAATAACGTTATTTTCAAATGTGTCCATATCAGGTAATTTATCGATACCAAAATTTTCAATTTCAACCCACAAGTTTTGCCAATAAGACGGAGGCTTTTCAACTTCAACTATTCGAGGACAAATCTCATCAAGTATTTGATACCCCCGCCAAATATCATTATGCCTCTGCAAAATAAAAGCTTCCAGGCCATTGTATCTGACAGTTGCCCAAACACGAACTTCCAGATTTCCTTTATAAAAAGGAGTCTCGTATAAAGGCTCCATACCAATTTTTTTAACAAAGCTATCAATACTTTCAACCGGTAATAAGGCTGGAATATCTATCTCAATATCTGAAACATCATAGACATATCTGCCCTGCTCTATTTTTTTGTACCTGGAATATTGATTTGGATTTTCTTTTTCA
>JAFGVO010000485.1 GCA_016937935.1 Deltaproteobacteria bacterium
AAATATGCTGGCAGAAACAATGAGCACCTGGTTTAAAGAGGCCGAAGACAAGGGCATTGAAAAAGGAATTGAGCAAGGGATTGAAAAGGGTAGAGAGTCAGAGAAAATAAATTTTGCAATTGCAATGAAAAAAGATGGCCTTACTGCTGACACAATCTCAAAATATACCGGTCTTACCAAAGAACAAATTGAAAAATTATAATACTGTTCAATTTTCAAAATAAATTTATAATACATTAAAAGCAGCAATAAAAAATCCTCCCTCATCATGGTGAACGTCCCCATTATTGAAAGTCCCTATTATTGCCTTTTCCCGCAGTGTAATCATTGCAGCCGGCACCATCTTCGAAATCAAATTTTGGATGACAGGCTGAACAGGTACAAATCCACAGCAGATTAAAAAAGAAGGCTGATGGCACAAGTGTAACAGATTTTTATTTTTCAAAAGAACAGGCAGATTTAAATTTTCATATCAAAGCTCGCGAAAAGATGCTGGAAAAAATAGATTAACAGAAAAAAAAACATTTCAACTTTGCCATTTGCTTTTTTTTCAAGGAAGGGAGACACCCTCTTTTAAGATGCCTTTTGTAAAAATATCAAGGATTTGTGATGCGTGTTCCTTTATCTCTTTTTTAGAAATTTTACCGTTATCGTTATTCAAAAGAGTTAAAAGAACCTCTTTAATTGCTCCAATGGCGGCTATTGCGGCTATGCGGGTATTAAATTGTCTTAATATTTTAAGCTGCTGCCCCATGGCAAATGAGTTTGTTATTGAAAAAAGAATCTCATTGTAAAAACTGCTTAGCTTTTCATCTGTTTTGCTGTCAAGACCAACTGCGCCTTTTAATAGAATTGAGAGCATGTGCCGCTCTTCAGAAAGAAGAACAAATACCCTTATGAGATTATCCTCAAGCTGTTTTTTAGGAGAAGGTGCCCCTTTTTCAGTATCAACAATCTGTATGCAGCTTGTTATTCTAAGAAGCAGACTGTCAACAAGCTCATCAAAGAGTTTTCTTTTATTTGGAAAATAGAGATAAAAAGTTCCTCTTGCAACATTCGATGCAGTTACAATATCGGTGATAGAAGTGGCATAATACCCTTTCTCTCCAAATAAAACTGCTCCCTGATTAAGAATGTTAGATCTGGTGTCCACGTGTAAAAGATCCTTTGGCTCAAATGTTATTTCAACAAAATAGAGATATAGATTATGGCGTTTTACTTTTTCGTTGTATATAATAAAATGTCTGATTAGCTGAAATAGATTCAATCTGACAATAATAATACACTAATACGGGATTACTCCGGAGCACTTAAAATGGGATTCACAAAAAAAAGCAACTCTTCACCTCCCAAAAATTCCAATGAAAAAGAGAACACTCCCTCCACAGCTAAAGACATCTGGAAAACAGAAAGCAACAGCGAAGCCAATGCAGGCGACGAAGCCAGGGAAAGTGAAGCCCCGGTTGCACCCATGATCAAAGGTTTAAAAGTTCTGATAATTGGAGATACGCCTAGAAGAAGAGAAAAATTTGCTAAAGAGCTGGCCAAATATGACATTGTTGCAAAAACAGTTACTGCTGACGAAGATGGATACCGGTCAGCACTTAGATTCTGTCCTGATGTTGCAATATCCGAAATGGCACGGCCTTCTGATCCCGGCTGGTGGCTTTTAAAAAGATTTCAGCGACACCCCTCTTTAAAATGGACCCCCACACTTCTTATGAAATGGTGGAAAGAGGAAAACGGCGCAGAAAAAATACTTATAAAAACTGTATTTGACAGGCTTGTTGAATCCCTTGCAGGAATAAGAGTTTTAGAAGAGAGAATATCTGTTGGCCGCAAATTAAATGATCAGGTTGAAACTACAGGTATTCCTGCACTAATCAATGCCTTGAATGCTTCAAAATTGAGCGGTATACTGACAGTTAATGATTCATGGAATGTTTTCAATGTAGAACTCTCCCGTGGAAAAATAATCAAATGCACAAGAAACGGTGTTGATGATACTGAAACAGTTGGAGACATGGCATTTTTTCAGCTCTTTTTAACAGACAGAGGCAACTGGACATTCAAATCACATGATTCAGGCCCAAGGCCCGGCAATATCACCATGTCTTCTGATATGCTTATAAAAAATGCTCAACTCAATATCTCGAGAATACTTGGACCGGATGTAAATATAACTGATTCAACCTTTAAAAGGCGTCTAAATATTACCCCTTCAATTTTTCATGATATTGCAAGCACCTTTTCGGGCATTGCAAAAGATATTATGGAGGCAGTTGCAGCCTCTGTTTCGAAAGCGGAAATTGAAACAATTATTGGAGATAGCGAAGATTTTATTCCTGTTGAAAAAGCAGTAATAACCCTTTTAAGATCAGGTGCGTTTATTTTAGAGGAGATGCCCAAAAACACTCTCACTCTCCAGGAACTCAAAGCTTCGGAATCACTACTGTTTATAATTGAATGGCTCAACCGTGACCACCGATTAAAAAAAGAGAGGGATATTGAATCCCATTCTCAAAAAGTAAAACAGCACACCAAAACAGGATATTACAGCTTTAAAGACGGTCCCAGTGAAAAAATTGAAGGTGATTCAAAATCTTTGGCACTATCGGCTCCAAAAGATCCCTCAGGAAACAGGCGTCCGGACTCCAGTGCAACTGTTGATTTAAGCAGTGATGACTCCTGGAAACCGGATGTACCCATGGCACCTGCGCAAACAGAAAATAACAACAACTTTAAAAACGGTTCAAATTTAAAAAACTCCGATTCAAATATAAATGTTGCAAAGCCAAAAGAGTCCTTTGCCCCTGAACCAAACATGCAAAAACAAAATCAGACACATATGATAATTGCAATTGCAGTGGCTACAGCACTGGCAGCCCTGCTTGTCTTTGGACTCATACTCATAGGTAAAAGCTGAGAATTGATTTTAGTCTGATTTCTGTTTTCCAGACTTTGACTGCCTGTATTCATTAAATAGCAGCATTGCGTAAATTGCCGAAATAGAACCCGCGAGAGATGCCGATATTCCAATTACTGCAAGAGTGCCAATAGATCTAAGCCCGTTGTGGGAAACAATCAGCATTCCTGCAAAACCAACACCTGTTGTGACAGATGCAACAAGCACAGCCATGCCGGCTGTTTTTAATACATAGGGAAGTGAACCTTTGCCGTTTTCCAGATATGAATGATAGAAATGCACTGAAGCATCTACCCCGATACCTAAAAGCATTGGCATCATCAGCATATTGTAAAGTCCCAGTTTAATGTTTGTTAATCCCATAATTCCAGTTGTCCAAAGTAATCCAACAAGAAGAGGTGTAATCACAAGCAAAGCTCTTTTTATGGAACGAAAATCAGAAATAAGAATGAGAAACACAACAATAACTGCGGCAATTGTCATGAAAATGCCATCACGTTGAACAGCTCTTATAACTTCTACAAGAATGAAACCTGATGCGGCAGGTCTTACCTTGCCAACCCCGGGAACATCAATGAGTCCAAATTTATCATAAAATAAAGACATCTGATCTGTGTGAAATTCACTTAGATTTGGAAACAGATAAACCATTGTGCCTATTGTTCCATCTTTTTGAGTAAATTTTCCCTTCACCCATTCTGGAAGATCTTTTGCCTGTATGCTTGTTGCTGATGTCCATTCTCTAATACTTTCAAGTTGCTTTTTAGTATCTGTTTTAAGCTTTTTAATATTTAGAGCGTCATCAATAATGATCTGCAGTTTCTTCAATATCACCAATTTGGCATTTTGATCTTCTGGTACAAACGAAAAAATTGAAAAGGCATTTTTAAGAAGGCCATCACTATTTTTGTCAGAATTCAGATAATCCTCAAAATAGCGGGTCATCTTTTTTGCCTGCTCGGGAGTATCGAGAAGAGCTACAACAGGTGATGCACTTTGAGATAGAGTCTTCCCATATTTAATTGGGCAGGAAACCTTTGTTTTACTTCCAAGATTATTAAAATTATACTCAAAGCCTACCCGGGTTGAAAACCATATTGATGCAAGAGTTATAAGGATTACTGTTCCTGAAATTAAATATACTTTAACAGAAGAGGGGGGCTTAAGATTTAAAGTCTTTTGGGTTTTAAAAAATTTAACAGGTTTGGGTTTAAAAAATTTTTCCAATATTGAAGCAAGTGCAGGAACAAGAAAAATATAAGAGATAAGGCATGATAAAATACCAAGTGTGGCAATGATTCCAAATTCCGAAAAACCTTTAAACTCTGCAAAGGCCAAAATGCCAAGCCCTCCGGCAGTTGTAAGCCCGGCCGTAAGAACAGCTCTTCCTGTCATGACCAGTGATTGCTGAATTGATTTTGCCAGGCTGTTTCCCTTGCTGCGTTCATTTAAATATCTTGATGTCATATGAACACCAAAATCTATACCAAGCCCTAGAAGAATTGCAAAGATCAGTGCTGTTACAAGGTTTAATCTTCCCACAGTCAATGCCGCAAGAGCTGCGGTCATAATGGTTCCGACAAAAAGCGGAAACAACACCATGACTAAAGCACTTGCCCGTCTGAAAAAAACCACGATAATCAAAAATATAAGCAGAGCGGAAACTGTAAGAGAAGAGAAGATATCTTTTACAATATTGTTATACTCAAGATATCTGTTTCTATATGCTCCGGCCACCTGAACATCCATCTTGCTGTTTCTGTCAGGATTGGACTCTATTATCAGCTCTTTGGTCTTATCAACAAGCATTCGGCCGAAATCCATATTTACAGCCGATTTTGACGGTCTTGCCATTACAGTTACAAGATGTCCGTCTTCAGATGTGATATAATCAGAAAGCTCAGGCAGGGATTCACCTTTTTTTCCAGAACTCTTTTTGTCTGAATTTTCTGCTTCTAAATTCTTTGCGGTAGAACCAAGTATTCCTTTAATCCCATAATTACTGAGCCTTTTTTCATATTTCGACATTATATCATCAAAAGAAATGTCAGGTGGCTCTTCATTATCCAGATTGATGTAAAAAGGATTAGCTATTTTTTTCTCATAAGCCACCCTCTCTTCGGCTCTTTCCAGAATTTTAGCTAAATCCGGGGTATCCAGGTAAAGAAGGCGTCTCTTTCTAAAATATGATTTATCCTCTTTAGTCGTAACCCAGTCAATATAGGGAAGTTTCTTAAGTCTTTTGGCAATTTCATCAGCAAATTCCAGGTTATCCTTTACATTGGGGGATGAGATTGCAACATATAAATAGTCAGTTGAACCAACAAGTTTTGAAATTCTTTTTGATTCAACAACACATGGAAGATCATCTGGAAGCAGTGTCGTAAAATTAGTATCCAGTTTTAAAGGGGTTGCAACTTTAAGCCAGAAAAGTGCAACAGTTGTTACAATTGAAAAGAAAATAATAACAGCAACCGGATGAGAAAGTATAAAACTTGAAAGCCTATTTAGAAATCTGCTCATAATGTGTGTTTATCTATAAAAACATATCATGTAAAGTAAAACTGTAACTGAAGAATTCACACTATATGTTTTTGTTCGACAATTAACTTATTCCCTGATAATTGCACTCATCAGAACTAATTTGTTTGAATAAATTTTTAAGATATAAATTAAACATTCAGGGAATTTAAGATTAATGAAAATAGCAATTATTTCAGATTCCCGCCCTATATTTGTGGAATTGCCAGATACACAAGATACCTTGTAAAAGCCCTGTCAAAAGATCACACTTGCGAGATTTTTGTAATTTCTGAAAAAGGACAAAAAGATCCGGAAGATAATTTTCAGGTTTATGATGTATATTCAAGAAGCGGCGATTTTAAAAATGATATTTTAAACCAGCTTAATAAAAACATTCCTGATGTTGTTCATTTTCAGCACGATCCAACACTCTATCCCGATCCGGATCAATTTGTTGAACTTATAAAAGAGATTGCATCTTTGGGAATTAAAATTTTTGTTACTGTTCATACCGCTGATACCAGGGACAATCGAAAGATTAACTGGAAGAATTTTTATTCTACAGTTCTCGAAGATGGGGAGATAATTGTTCACAATTCAATGTCCGTAAAATCTATTGAACATTTTAATCTCCATACACAAAAGGTACATGTAATTGCCCATGGAACCGAATTTCTGACTCTTCCATCTAAAGAACTGGCGAGAAATCAACTTCACCTGAAACAGGATGATTTTATTTTTATAATTCTGGGATTTATTCACGCTCTTAAAAATCATCACACTGTTATTTCTGCTTTTAATCTGATGAAAAAAAAAAGGAGGGTCAAGTTACTTATCGCAGGAAGTGCCGGTGGAAATCATTTTTATAATAAGTTATATATTCAAGGACTTAAACTTCTCTCTCTATTTAATAGAAATATCATCTGGCATAATCGATTTGTTAAAGATGAAGACTTGCCAATCTATCTTGCCGCATCAGATGTACTCCTGCTTCCATACTGGCAAAATTATCCTTCTGCAAGCGGAATATTTCATCTTGGACTCGGAGCCAGACTTCCTGTTATATGCTCTGACAGTGTAAAATTCAGTGAGGTGAAGCCCTACTTGAAAGAGTGGAAAACCGATGTATTTGTACCTGTTCTAAGTACAAGAAAATGGATTAAAGCTATGAGCAGATATATTGAAAATCCTGATGCAGGTCAAAAAATTAGTATCGCACTTAATGATTATGCAATGGAAACATCCTGGGAAAACATCGCAAAACAACACCTTGCACTCTATAAAAAAGATTTAAAGTAATTTTTTAATATCCCTTTGATTTCCCATTAATAAAATCTTGTCACCCTCATTCAAGATGGTATCAGCCGATGGGAATATCTCACTGTTTTCTCCCTCATCACCTAACTCTCTCAGTACCAGTACAATTTCAATGTTATACTTTTTACGTAAATTGAGTTCCTTCAATTTCTTCCCGGTAAAATGGTTGGGGGTCTCAATTTGTGAAATAAAAATTCCCTGTAAAATTTCAACGGGCTCCCCATCCATTGCAAAATTTGCGTGGCTTTTAAAACTCTCGGCCAGATCCTCTTTTGATAATCTGTCATTATATGCATCTATAAGTGAACTCCTTGTTACGGCACCAATAACAGTAAGATCATCTTTATTTAATACAACAGGAAGTTCCCCTCTTTTTGATCTTCCAAGAAGCCTCATAACAATATCAAGAGTATTATCCGGAGTTACAAACGGAGTCGTTGTGTCCGCCACATCAAGAGCAACAACAAAGGCTGCGAGCTCATCACTGTGAGGCAATGACTCCCTTACATCTGATAATTCAACTGTGCCGAGATATCTGTTATCCCTGTCAACAACAACCGCATTGGGGCTCTTTCCGTTTAATAAAACAGGAAAGAGTTTTGATACGGGAAGCCCGGACTGAACAAGCTGAACTTTTTCATCCATTACTGATGACACTTTTATGGATCTGAGCAGATTGACGTCTCTCCCTTTTTTTAAGTGAATACCCTTTTTAGAAAGTTTCTCCGTATAGATTGAATCCTCTTTTATATATGAAGCCAGCAATACACCAATCACACAGGCAAGCATAAGAGGAGGGATTATCTGATAATTGTTTGTAAGTTCAAAAATTATTAAAATAGCAGTAATTGGGGCATGAGTGGTTGCGGAAACAACAGCTCCCATTCCAACTAATGCGTATGCACTTGAAGGAGCTGTCCACAAAGGAAAAAGAAAATTTACAAATTTTCCAAAAGCCCCTCCCAGCACCGCGCCCATAAATAGTGACGGAGCAAAAACACCTCCCGAACCTCCTGAACCAAGGGTCAGAGATGTTGCAAATAACTTGAGGGGAATAAGCATCAGAAGAAAAAGCCCCGCTGCAAGTCCAGTTGCTGCAGAAGCATGTTGAGCCAGAGTGCTGTTTATTGTCTCATATCCCACGCCCATAATTTCAGGAACAAATATGGCAATAAGACCAACACTCAATCCTCCCAGTGCAGGCTTTAACCAGAGTGGAAGATTTATTTTAAGAAAAATCGAATTTGTAAAATAGAGAACCTTTATAAATGATACTGCAATCAGAGCTGCAAGAACGCCCACCACAGCATAAAGAACAAGTTCTTTTGAATTTAAAATAACAAACGGGGGAACCTCAAAAGCAGGAAAGTCCCCTAAAAAATATCTTGAAATAACAGTAGCAACAACCGATGATATAACAACCGGAGACATGCTTGATGCCCTCATATCACCAATTACAACTTCAATTGCAAAAAGTGCCCCTGCTATTGGAGCATTAAAAGTTGCAGCAATCCCCGCAGAAGTTCCGCAGGCAACAAAGGTGCGTAGATTTTTTACTGAGACTTTAAAAATTTGCCCGATTGATGATCCGATTGCAGCACCAATATGAACAATTGGGCCTTCTCGACCTGCTGACCCTCCCGAACCAATTGTTATTGCAGCAGCAAGCGCTTTGGTTATAAGAACTCTCATCCTTATAATTCCGCCCTTTCTTGCAACTGATTCAATCACCTCGGGGATTCCTGACCCCATTACCTCAGGGGAAAGTTTATATATTAAAATGCCCGTTAAAAGACCTCCTGCAGCAGGCATGAACATCCTAAGAAACCATGTGGGTATTTGAAAAGAAAAGATCTGTGCAGGGTGAGAATAGTTAAACATCTCCTCTGTAAAGTGAATTGAAAATCTGAAACCTATTGCGCCGTATGCACCAAGTACACCAAGAAAAATAGCCGAGAGAATAAGAAAAACATGTTCCTGCTCCCTTGCTCTTGAAATCTCTTTGAGTATTTTAAATTTAAGATTTTTTAACAGTAAAGAGTCTGATATTTTTCTAAACGTCTTTTTTAAAAACTGAACAGTAAACTCTTTTTTTTTAAATAGATTATCAGTCATCTCTTATAATAATTTCTCAAATTAACCCGCTTTAATCAAAATAACAATTTATTATAATTATCCATTTTAACAAGATTATCCCCTTTTATTAAATTTACTAAGAATAAACAGGCGTTAACACTTGATAATTTTATCTAAGTGATTACCTGTTAATGGTTATATTGTGCAAGATACTTTTTAAATTTTGCAAATAAATTTTAACACTTAAACAGTCAGGCTTTATAACATGAACTGGTCCTGGAAAATTTTTACCCTATTTAATATTCCCGTTCGTCTTCACTACAGTATGGTTATAATACCATTTATCTCTTTTTCCATGCTTCCGGGTTCAGGCTTTATCAATTTACTTATTGCAACCGCTCTGGCAGTACTTCTTTTTGCATCAGTGCTTGCACACGAATTCGGACACTCTCTCACTGCAAGAAGATATGGAATACGAACAGCAGATATTGTTTTAACACCCATCGGGGGCATGGCAAGAATGGAGAGCATCCCCCCTGAGCCTGTTAAAGAAATCACAATATCCATTGCAGGACCTCTTGTATCTTTTGCAATAGCCGGAGGGTCCTACCTGTTAATTACACTCTCACCTTTTATGGCAATAGTTCCTCACATTGTGTTTATTGCCGCAGATATTCTTTTTCAACTGAACCTGATGCTTGGACTGTTTAACCTGCTTCCTGCCCTCCCAATGGACGGAGGACGCATATTTCGAGGACTTCTAGCCCTTAAATTCAGTCATTTAAAAGCAACATCCATTGCATCACAGACCGGAAGATTTCTCGCCATTGGAGGGGGAATCTACGGTTTTATTCAGCACTCATGGTCTCTGGTTTTTATCGCTTTTTTTGTATACTCATCAGCTGGACGGGAACTGAGGGCGGCACAGATTGCAGAATCTTTAAAAAACAGACCGGCAACTTCTCCTTTTTCAAATCCTATGTGGAGCAGCCGGATTAATTTCAATCATACTCCTTATTCTGAATACAGAGACTGGACAAATAAAACACCTGATTCGGATGTTACTGTAATTAAAGGGGGCAAAGTTGAAATTGTTGACAAGAATGATAGTTCCAAATAAGAATTCCAATTCTGATTCCAGTATTACTTAAATCAATTCTTATTAAGCATAATTTTTTACAACTCTAGTTGACCATTAGTAAATATGACAATATTATTTACTAACTGAATAATCACCTTTATGGAGGGTAAATATGGGCAGTATCAACAAAGGCCTCAATAGATTGACAATGTTATTGATTTTAGGATCCGTTTTATGGATTTCATCATCTGTATCTGCAAAAACAGCTGATAAAAAAGATAATGAAGTTTCCAAAAAATCAGATTCGTCAGTAACAGCAGATGAAAAAAGTGACGAAGACGCCAAATTAAAAGCAAAAGAGAGTTACGATATAGCCAAAAAGGCATTTAACGAAAAAAATTATGAAGCAGCAAAAGAGGCTTTTAAACAGGCATATAATTTAAAACCCCATCCTGCTGTTCTAAAAATGATTGCAGAGTGTAATGTGCTTTTAAATAATTTTTCAGATGCAATTTATATCTATCTTCAATTAATGGATGTTGCCGATTACAATGATAAAGAGAAAATTTCACAGCAGATTGAAGATATTAAAAGCAAGGTGGGCCTTGTCTCTATTTCTACAAATCCTGAAGGTGCAGCCATATCTATTGACGGATCTTTTTTAACAGACACAACACCTAAAAACATCTACCTGAATCCGGGAGAACATACTATTGTTATATCTCTGACATCCTATCCTGAACAGGAGAAAAAAATTACTGTTGTAAAAGGTGAAACAAATGATGTTACCATTGATTTTTCAGCAATTAAAAAGGTTCCGGCTCCTGCATTGATTGATCCTTTTGCTGAAGATGATGGAGATGTTCAGGAAGAAAACCCTGAAGATACTCCGGAACAAAACAATGTTGAAGATAATAATATTGTAACCAAAATCCCCGGAGCATTCTGGGCCATGGCAGCTGTCACCGGAATCGGAGTAGTATCAGGAACGGTCTTTGGAACAATGGCTCTTAAAGATTCAAATGATTATAAAGACAGCGGAAGTGATGCTACCAAAACAAGTGGAGAACGCTCAGCGCTTATTGCAGACATCTCTTTTGGTGTTGCAATTGCTGCAGCAATAACCGGAACAATTATTTTAATTACAAATAAAAATAAAAAAGAGAAATTAAAATCTGCAACAAAAGAAAAACAGTGGAATATCATCCCGGTTTTTGGTCAGAACCAGGCTGGAATTTCAACTGCAATACAGTTTTAACGGGGTAAAAAAAATGAAAAATACTATTAAAATTTCTATAATTTCACTCGCACTTTTTTTATCATCCGCCTGTAGTCTGATTACTGACTTTACTCCACCGGAAAATAAAATTGATATTGAAAGTGAACTTTCTGACACTCTGCAAGTTACTGTAGATGGTGACACAGGAACCCTTAATCTCAGCTTTACATCAGAACTTCCAGCTGACAGCGCCGACGCTATTTATGATTTAATCGGAACAGATATTCTACTTCAGGTTATCAACAATGAAAATAATGTAGGTGCCCTTCTTTCAGACAAACCTGTTAATGATACTCCGGACGCTGCAGGTGAATACCAGGTTAATGTATCTGATAATAACAAAGATGTTGAAATTGTTTTTTACAATAACTCTTTGGAGGGTTACGCACTCAGCCCGGGAGGAGACTACAGTGCGCTTCTGCATATCTCTGTAAATGATTATTTTGAAACAGGTGACAGCACCTATAAAATCCAAGTCAAATAATCTCCTCTTAATCCTGATTCCTTCTTATAAAAGCCGGTATATCAAGATTTGCTTCATGGGATCCTGATGACATATTCAACGCACTTCTAACGCTTGCCGCTGATACAGATTCGGCACTCTCTCTTGCTTTAGAAGGGATAAGTGAATTTCTTGAAGTCATCCCTGCAGAGCCCTGTTCCTGATAAATATTTCTGGTGGATACAAATGAAGGTCTCTGAGTCTGAGGTGCAACAAGATCCTCTTCAGAATTAAAACCAGTTGCAATTACTGTACACTTAATTTCATCACATGGCTCTTCAAGTGTAACATAACCAAAAATGATATGTGCATCTTCATCAGCGGAATCTTCGATCATTCCTACAGCTTCGGATACTTCATTCATTGTCATATCGGGACCGCCGGTAATATTAATAAGAATACCGGTTGCTCCGTCAATCTTAATATCTTCTAAAAGAGGACTGTTAATAGCCATCTCAGCAGCTTCGTATGCACGATTCTCACCTTTGCCGTAACCTGTTCCCATAAGAGCGCGACCCTTATTGGTCATAATGGTTCTAACATCAGCAAAGTCAACATTGATATCTCCGCGAATAGTAATAAGATCGGAAATACCTCTTACAGCATTGCATAAAACCTGATCAGCAAAGAGAAATGCGTCTTTAATTGCAAGATTATCTTTTAAATTAAGAAGCCCGTCATTGGGAATGATAATCTGTGTATCAAGGGATTCTCCAAGGGCAAAAATTCCCTCTTCAGCAAAACGCATACGCCGTCTTCCCTCAAATTTAAAGGGCTTGCTTACAACACCAACAGTAAGGGCACCACACTCTTTAGCAACCTGAGCTACAATTGGAGCAGCCCCTGTTCCTGTTCCGCCGCCCATACCTGCAGCGATAAAAACCATGTCAGCACCGCGCAGTTGCTCTTCAAGTGCAGCCACATCTTCAAGTGCGGCTTTTCTTCCCATTTCTGGATTCCCGCCGGCCCCCAAACCTTTTGTAAGATTTGTACCTATCTGAATCTTAATTGCTGCAGGATGCGCATCAAGAGCCTGATGATCTGTATTTGCAATCAGAAAATCAACTCCCTCAATTTGTTGAGCGATCATGTTGGCTACTGCGTTTCCGCCGCCGCCGCCAACTCCTACTACCTTAATTTTTGCTTTTGGTTCATTACCATCTAATTCAAAACGCATGAAATCCTCCCGAAATTCATCTTTTTTGCCACTATTTTTTAACAGATATTGCCAGTTAATTTCTCAACTGCGCCTCGCAATTCTCTGTTGCTTAAAAAATTTCTTTAAACCAGCCGCTCATCCTGCTTAATACTTTTGGATAAACTTTTTGCTCTCTGGCTCTAATTACTTTTGATCTTAAATGTGAATCCATTCTTGCACCGTAGTTTACAAGACCTGCCCCGGTTGCATAAATTGGATTGGCCACTAAATCACCCATCTCCCCAAAACCAAAGGGGATTCCTCGTCTTACGGGCATACCGATTATCTCTTCAGCCGCTTCGGGAAGTCCTTCAAGAAGCGACGCTCCACCTGTTACAACAAGTCCTGAAGCAAGTAATTCTGCATAACCGCTCTCAAGAATTGCACGCTGAACAAGCATAAACATCTCTTCTATTCTGGGTTCAATAATGTGTGCAAGAACCTCTTTAGGCTGAATAACAGGTGGTCTGCCTCCAACCGAAGGCACCTCAATAGTCTCGTCCGGATCTACTAATCTAAGCAGGGCACACCCATGGAGTTTTTTAATAATTTCAGCCTCTGACTTGGGAGTTCTCAAACCCATTGCAATATCAGCTGTAAGATGTTTTCCGCCAATTGATATTACAGAAGTATGGGCAACAGCTCCGTCAACATAAATGATAAGATCTGTTGTTCCTCCGCCAATATCAACCATTGCAACACCAAGCTCTTTTTCATCATCGTATAAAACTGAATTTGAAGATGCAATCTGCTCTAAAACTATATCTGCAACATTAAGGTTGCATCTCTGAGCACACTTAACAATATTTTGTGCCGATGTAACTGCTCCTGTAATTATATGAACATTACCCTCAAGACGAACACCGTTCATTCCGATGGGGTTTCTGACGCCATCCTGATCATCAACAACATATCCCTGGGGAATTGCGTGGATAACCTCACGATCAAGTGGAATCGCAACCGCCTTGGCCTGCTCGATAACCCTGTCAACGTCCCCTTTGGTAATCTCTCTATTTTTAACCGCAACAATACCATTATTATTAAAAGACGAAATGTGGCCCCCGGCAATACCTGCATAAACAGTAGAAATCTCAACCCCTGCCATCTGTTCAGCCTCATCAACAGCCTTATTAATTGAATCACAAGTTGCATCAATATTAACAACAACTCCCTTATGAAGACCGGCCGAAGGGTGAGAACCAATACCGATAATATCAGTTCCATCCTCAGTAACTTCGCCAACAACTGCGGCTACTTTAGTTGTTCCAATATCTAATCCAACAATTATATCGCCCTTATTTGCCATTTAGACACCTGCCCTTTATCACTGCTAAAAATCACAACAGAAAATACTGTTATATCCACCCTGTCACGGAGGCATATACAGAATCAAATTTTTAACCTTTTTTTGTGCGTTTTTTTAAAAAAAATTTTTTCCCTCCAATTTTTAACAAAAAATCAAAGCAACAATTTCCATAATTTTTAAATTTTACAAACTGAAACAAAGCCATAAACTGTTATTATATTAAAGAATGTTATAAAACTGATGGAATTTAACTTTTCTGTGATGAAATAAAAAAATTTCACAGAAAATAAGGACATTATCCCAAGCAAAGGAAATTGATTTAATGCCAAAAGAAAAATCTAAACGGTCACTTATTCAAAGCCTGTTATGGTCAGGTAAAACCCGAGACGATGTTCTGTCTATCGCAAACGAAAAATATACAAATCAAGAAAATAATATTAGAAAAATTATTGCATCAACACCGTCAGCAAGTGACAAAATTAAATTATAAAAAATCTAACCTGGCAAAACGGACCCGTTTTTTTTGTTGACAGACTTTTTTATAGAAGGGGGAACATACAAGTACCGGGCTGCGAAGGGTATATGCATATAATCGCTGTCTTCAATGCTTGCCGATGCGGAGTCTGTTATCCATACGCCATAGCACACCCCGCCCAAACCAGTCGAAGTAGATCGATATCCGGCACCAGGATCTACGAAAATACGTCTCAGAACAGGGTGGGACGTATTCGCAACCCATATGCCGACTTTATCTCCAGAGGTCGTCCGGGTCATTCCGGTAAAATCACAATCCTCGACAACAATGGCACAGCTCGACGAAATTTTTGCCAATGGGACAACATTGGCAGTGCTATTGTTGTAATATGGGCGAATTTGTTTATAATGACGATACCCATGAGTTATTTAGATAATTTTCATTACACACTTTCAAAAGATGCTCACAGTAAAAAGCTGGTGTTTCTACACGGCCTGATGGGGTCTGGCGCCAACTGGGGCCGCATCTCCCGCGAGTTTCGTAACACTTTTCAGGTGCTCACGTACGACCAGCGGGGGCACGGTGCCTCGTTCAAGCCCATTGCCGGATATCAGCCAGAGGATTTTGCAGATGATTTAGATGGGATTCTCGACGCATTGATGTGGGACAAAGTGTTTCTGGCGGGCCATTCAATGGGCGGTCGGGGTGCGCTAAATTTTGCCCATCGATTTCCCGGACGCATTGAAAAACTGGTGATTGAGGATGTTGGACCAGGCACATCTGCATCAAACATAAAAAAAATAGAAAACCTGTTATCCCTTGTTCCCACGCCTTTTCCTTCCAAAGCGGCGGCCCGGCATTTTTTTATGGCAGGGGAATTCGAAAGCAGACTGGCCACCAATCTAAATGGAAAGATCCTCGGCAGGTACTTTTATTCTAATATCGTCCAAACCGAAAATGGAACCGCAGACTGGCGTTTTTCAAAAGAGGCCATGCTGAAATCCATTCATGCCGGATTCGGCACCGACCGCTGGCACGAAGTAAGGGAGCTCGAGGTACCCACTTTAATAATCAGAGGGGAACATTCCGACTATTTGACAGTGGATGATTTTAACCGTTTTAAAAGTGCATCCCCAATGGTTAAACTGAAGTTCCCTCGTTCCTTCTCCTGAAAATACAGCCAAACGTTAAGGAATTCAAGAAGATAGATTTTTATTGCCCTGTCTTTTTGTTGACATGTAAAATGTCATATAAAGCTTGACATAAAATTTACGAGATGCTATTCGGTTGTCATGTATATCGCCATCATTCCAAATCGAAACTCGCCTCCGGCAATACTGCTGCGTGAGG
>JAFGVO010000486.1 GCA_016937935.1 Deltaproteobacteria bacterium
TATATTCACGATCAAAATTGAACCTTTTATCCACCTTAAACAAGATAACACACCGTAAACAGATACAAATATCCTCCGTCCCTGTTTTATTATTTTGGTATATTTTTAGTCTCAATATCATGATTTATTTGAGCGCAGCTTTATAATAATCTTCAAGAAATCTGTTAATGGCTCTTACTTTTTTTGGCATTGGTGTCATTGACCTGATATCTTCCGGTAAATCTAAGGGCTTTTGAAATGTAAGTTTCAAATGGGGAGCTCTATCAGGAACTTTATACCATGGTAAACCTTTTGATAATGTTACAGGATAACATTCTACAATTACTGGCACAATTGGAACATCAATTCTTGCAGCAATTTGAGAAACACCTCTCTGAAATTCAATAGAATCATCAGGCAATTTTCTGGTTCCTTCAGGAAATACAACAAGAGGTCTTTCATCATTAAACCCTCGCTCACACTGTGTAATAAACGCTTCACTACCGGAATTTGGTATAAAATCACAAGCTTTTACAACAGAGCCCAAAAATGGCTGATTCCAAAGGCTCCGCTTAACAACACAATTAAAATTTTCAAGTCGTGAGCCAATAGCGACAATATCAACAAGTGTAATATGATTTGCAATTACTAAAGAGGCTCTGTTTTGCTCAAAATTCTCAAGCCCTAAAACCTCAATTTTTTTAAATGCTCTCAAAAGTTCCATTATTTTTATAAAAATTCGCCAGGTAAGTCTCATATGATTTATAAAAACTCTACGTCTCCTGGTTTTATTGAAAACAAGTAATTTTAAAATAGGAAACAGAGTCACCCCAAGTAAAAAACCCCATATCATAAAAATAAGAAAGCTTAATGCTGTAGAAATTACTCGTAAATTTTTAAAAAGTTTATTTAAAATAATTGAAGGCACTTTTTAAAATAATCCTTTAATTTTCACGTTTGGCTATGGGTGATAAAAAAGTAACAATTACTATTCCAAATAGCATAACAAATCCAATATGAGAAATAGCCGCAGTACTGCTTACTGCCAAAAGACCAAATGATAGCAATGTCGTTATTGCAGAAAGAAAAATTGCAAAAGATACCGCATCATGATTATTAGATGATTCAGTAAAAAAAAGTGTATAATCTATACCTATTGCCAAAACCATCATCAGTGCAAAAAAAGTAAAAATATTTGCATGAATACCAAGATATCCCATCCCTCCTAAAATAGTCACTGCAGCTGCAAGGGGAGGAGTAATTGTCAATATCCCCTGTTTAAAACCATATCGAAATATTAAAAATAGAAAAACACCCAAATAAGCAATCCCGGAAATAATTGTAGAAATTTTCCTATACCTGCCAAACAAGTCTGAAATATCACTGACCCGATCAACATAAACTGCAAATCCAGTCTTATTGATTTTATTTTTAATTGACTTTTCATCTTTAATTGTATCAAGCATTATTACTGATGAATTAATATTTCCTGATTGTCCAATTTTAAACATTGAGTAAGGGGCGACTGATATTCTTGATTTTACATCATCAAACTTAAGTGTTCCTGATAAAATATTTTTTTGTAATTTACCAATATCATCATCTGTAAAACCAAGTGTGTTAAAATAATCTGCTGCACAATCCGAATGAATAAGTTTATCCATAAAAGTAAGATTTTCCTGTTGTATTTTTTTTGATGGAATAACCATTGAAATAGCTAAAAATGATTTTAAAGCACCCTTGGTTTTCAACGCCTCAAGAATATTAACAATATGCTCCTCATTGGTTTCTAACTCATCATAATTTTGACCATTAACAAGTACAAAACGACTCCTGTCTACTGCACCAATCATTTTTTTTACTTGATTCTCTTCATGTAATAAATCACTCTGCTTTGAACTTAAAAGTCTAATATCATCATTAGCTTTCAACCAAAACATACCGGCTGTTCCGGTAACAAGTATTAAAACAGTAATTTTTAACAGCATCGAACTTTTTTGGGAAACAGCTAAAGCAACCTTCCATAAAAAAGGTTTATATTCAAAAGCAGGGTTCAATTTTAAATATTTAAAAAACAGGATAACAGTTGCATATGCACCTACAAGTCCTGTCGATGAAAAAATAGCCATCTGACGCATTCCCGGAAATGGCGCAGCCGCCAGACTTAAATATCCAGCAAGACTTGTAAGCATACCAAGAGTAAGCCCTGGCAAAACAGCTTTGATAATGGTGTCACTGTTTAAAAATTTCTCAAATCTGGCATGTGCAAAATAATGAAAACTGTAATCAATTGATACACCAATTACACTTGCTCCAAAAACAAGCGTTATAACATGAACTTTATCAAAAATAAATCCAGTTATGCCCCAAGCAAATACAAGCCCGGCAAATACAGGAATGAGAGCAGTAAACAATTCTTTTACAGATTTAAAAGAAATTATAAATAAAAGAATAATTCCGATAATTGAACCCAGCCCGACTCTGCTAACCTCTCTTTGTGCACTGGATTGGGCCCGTGCGGAAAATTTAATCATTCCTGTCCATCTTGAATTAACATTTCTAAACTTTTTATGAAGGGAGCCAATCAAGCTATTTATATTTTTAACCAGTTTCACCTGTTGACTTCCCCTCACATTATCTGAGACAGTAGCAGTAACAAGAACATTAAATTCATCATTATTTTCATAGACCAGATGACCATCAACCGGAAGAAAATTACCCTGCATCTTCGGCATTGATTCGACTTTACTCATAAACAGAAAAAAAGGGTCCTCTGTAATCATAGTTCCCGTTACACCATCTATGGGCTGGTAAAGTCTGTTTAAGGCATTTTTACAAAAAGCATCTATATTATTATTTTTTACTAACTCTCTATTATCATAAGAGAGTGTGCTAAATCGATACTTGAAGAATATATCATAAAAGTCTTTAGCATATTCATCACCAAAAGAGTAATCCACACCGCTGAACATCTTTGTGTTTTTTAATTTTTTTGCAAATATATCGGATACTTCAATTGCCTGTTTTTCATCCTTTGAAGAAAATATAAAAACAACTTTCTTACCCATTTCTCTTGCAAATTTGTCAGTGGCAAGCTGTATCTGAGGATTTTTCTCTGTAACTGGAAGCATATCCATAATATCTGTTGAGATATTATTTCCCTTATAAATTAAATATCCACCGTAAATAAAACAGAGAACAAAACTTAAGATATATAATTTTTTAAAAAATTTGCTGTACTTATTATTGAACACAGTTATCTAAACTTATCCCCTGCAGCGAAGAGTCAGAAATATCAATTGATACAAAATCTCCACCGGTTTTAAGTATTGTAATATTAGTCACCTGCCCTGCTCCGGAGATTATAATATTTTTTACAACTTTTCGCATCACTCTTCTTTCAGGAATAAGTCCAATTTGCCAGTTTTCATCTGAACCATCAAAAAACACTTTGAACTCATCTTCAAGCATCTCTTTTTTTGCCAGAAACATTGCCAGCATTATTTTCACAATATACCCGGTTCTCATATCGTCGTCTGCACTCTTTATATTCTTTTTGCCATCAGCACTTTTTTGAACAATTCCATTATCAGTTAAAAGAAGTGAATTACTAACAGGATTTAAAGTTTTCCAGCAAACCCCTTTTTTAGCAATATACATAACACCAGATGATTTAAGAGTTCTATTAAGCGCACCAAGTTTTTTATTTTGAATAAATCCCTTTGTAACAGGTTTCGTAATAGCAATTTTTTTCAAAATTTTATTATACTTGATGTTGTTTAATTTTGAAGGTTTATTCCAAAGTTGTGAATTTTTTTCTGAAGCTGATGCTACTGAACTCAAAATAAAGGATACTAAAATAAGATTTAAAAAATATTTCATACGGGAATCCAGACTATTATAATCTACTTTTAACTTTAATAATTCTTCTTACAATATACTCAACGGCAAAAATAGTACCGATTAAAATATAACTTATCAGACCGTTATAAAGCATCCAATATTCTTTAGAAGTATAAAAAACTGTATAAAAAGCAACGATGGCATTAATAGCAAAAAAAAGCGTCCATATAACAGTTACATTAAAGCAGTATCGCTTAATTTCTAAAGTCATTTTTTTTTCTTTTAGTGCTGCAAACCGCTCAATCATTGGAACACCCTTAATAAGAGTAAGACCAAACGTTGCAAAAAAAACCAGACTGGTAAAAACAGGCAGCAATAAAAGAGCCTCCTCGTTTTTAAATATCAGTGAAAAAAAAGATAGCGAAATTCCAGAAATTAAAAGTGGCAAAAAAGGTTTTATTTTTTTGAAACTGAACCCTGAAGAAATTCCTATTCTTGCTGTTACAAAAAAAAGTACAAATAATGCAACAGCTCTAATATTAAATTTTGTCAGACCCAAATAAATTAAAAAGGGATATAGAGCCATAAAAATCCCAAACAAAATGGTCCAGAGGCGTTTAATCATCTACATATGCCATTTTTTAAATATTAAAGAGGTGTTCACCCCTCCGAAGGCAAAATTATTTGACATGACGCAGTCTTGCTCTAAATTCCTCACATCTTTTATGTAATCAAGTTTACCGCAGGCGGGATCAACATTCTCAAGATTTAGAGTAGGAAAAACCCAGTTTTCATTCATCTGCCTTATTGTAACAAAAGCTTCAATGGCACCGCATGCTCCAAGAGTATGCCCCATATAACTTTTAATTGAACTTATTGGAACTTCCCTTTTAAAACAGCCTTCTGTCGCATTAGTTTCTGCAATATCACCAATCTCTGTAGCTGTTCCATGGGCACAAACGTAATCAATTTTTGCAGAATCAATTTTTGCATCTTTAATTGCAAGTTCTATAACACGCTGCATACCATCCTTTGAAGGATTCACCATGTGAGATCCATCAGTATTAGTGGCATAACCAATTATTTCAGCAATAATATTGGCACCTCGCTTCTGTGCACTTTCAAGAGATTCCAGAACAAGTGTTCCAGCCCCCTCACCAACCACAAGCCCGTCCCTGTCCTTATCAAAAGGTTTGGGAGTGGTTTTAGGTGAATCATTTCTGCTACTTGTTGCATACATTATATCAAAAACTGCAGTCCCAAGAGGATCAAGTTCCTCAGAACCACCGCAAATCATAATATCCTGAGCACCGCTTTTAATGGATTCATAACCATAGCCAATAGCCTGGCTGCCTGAAGTACATGCTGTAGTAGTTGAAATCAATCGACCTTTTAAATTATAAAAAAGACTTAAATTGGCCGCACATGTATGGGTCATAAATTTTACAAATGTTGAGCCGGCAACACCTTTTAATGATTTATCAATGCCGACACTTTTCATAAAACTTATAGCATCCCTTGTAGAGCCATTTGTGGAGCCGTACGCAACTCCCGTCATTCCGTCTTCAAGTCTGGGGCTATTTAACAAATCAGCTTCAATAAGAGCCATCTCCGTAGCACGTACTGCCATAATAGAGACCTTCCCCATAGTTCTCAATTTTTTACGATTGTAATTAGAAGGTGTTTCAAAATCCTTTACAGGCGCCCCAAGATGACTTGTCATAGAGTCAATTTCTGCCCATGCCGGCAGATATTCAACCCCTGAAAATCTTCGGGTTAAACTTGATTTAATAGCGTCCCAGCCGGTACCAATAGGAGTAATCGCTCCCATGCCGGTAACTACAACTCTTTTCATACCATTCCTCCATTGACTGAAATTACCTGTCCTGTAATATAGCCTGCATCATCAGACATTAGAAAAGCTGTTAATGCGGCAACCTCCTCTGGGGTTCCATATCTTCTCATTGGAATCATTCTTACAACTTCACTTTTATTTAATGCTTCAACCATATCAGTTTCAATTATTCCCGGAGCTACAACATTTGCAGTAATTTTTCGTTTCGCAAGCTCTAATGCAAGTGATTTTACAGCCCCTGTCAACCCTGCTTTGCTTGCAGCATAATTAACCTGCCCTCTGTTTCCTGTTATACCCGAAATAGAAGACATGGCAATAATCCGTCCCCCTTTTCTGGCAGAAGCCATAGGCATAACAACCGGCTTTATAACGTTATAAAAACCTGTCAGGTTTGTATTAATAACCTTGTCCCACATATCGTCTTCAAGTACGGGAAAAGGTGCATCCATTGCAATACCGGCATTGCTGACAATCCCCCATGGAACACCTCTGTCTGTCAAAGTTTTTTCCATAGCCTCTTTAGCTGCCTCTCTGCTTCCCACATCAAAAGGAAGAAGAAAACCCTCACCACCCTGACTTATAATTTTTTCAAGAAGCTCATTAGCCCGATCGTGACTTTTAGCAAAATTAATACCAACACAAAAGCCATCACCCGCAAGACGCTCTGCAACAGAACTGCCAATACCTCTACTTGCACCTGTAACAATTACAAACGGCTTCATATTACTCCTTCTAAACTATATCGTACGTGATGGAGAATAAACAGTAAGACTGGCTTTGGCCAACATTTTTAGACTATCTATCTCCTCAATTTTACATTCAAACTGAACTACTTTTTCCCCATCCCAGGAACGCAATGCGGTAACTTTTAATGTCTGTCCCAAATTGAACCTTTCACAAAAAAATTCAATTCTTCTTGTTCCAAGTAAAAATCCAATTTCAGGAGTGCAACCGCTCTGTTTACGAATAATACCGTCAAAGACACCTATTGTCTGTGCCATATACTCAATACCAACGTAAGCTGGAACCCCATTCTCATCAGCGAAAACAGAGGACTCACAAATGTCCACCTCGCAGGAAACTCCATCTTTATAGATCTCAAAAACCCTGTCAATAAGAACCATTGGGGGTTCATGATACAGCAGATCAACTGCATCCATACCTATAAAATCTGAATTATTAAAATTTTTCATTGTTTTAAATATGTCTTTTTAAAAAATCAAAAACATCACTGTCTGTGTAAAATAGTTCTTTTATATCATCAATAGAAAAAGAATTTTTATCCATTCCATCAGCTTCCTCAAGTAAAATTGCCATGCCATATGCAAACGGGTCAGGGGTCAAAACCTCTCCCAATGATTCAGGAACCATGAGGTCTGATACTAAAAGGTATACACTATCACTTTTTTTTCGTTCAATAATAACCGCTGCCTCAAGAAGTCCTGCTGCAAAAGTATTATTGCCGGCACTTACAGTTTTAGAAATTCCTCTGTTTAAAGTCGCCATGCTAAGGTAACCAGTTGGCGTATGATGCACTGAGTTGCAAAAATCCATTGGAGAGAGTTCTTCACCCTGATACATCTGATTTAACAGATTATCAAGAATTTCAATCTCACCATTTTTACTTGCAAAGACCATTGCTTCATTTGATAAATCACCACCATCTTTAATAGTAATTTCATAAAATGAATCAATCACAAGCTTGGATAATAGTGTTGCGCGCCTTCTTACTGCGGGCTTTAACTCTTTACACCCTGGAACATATTTAACACCATCGTCGTCCAACACCCTTGTTCCTTCTTTAAGCCACTTTTCAAAAAGCAGTTTTGAATCAAGTCCTTTTGACCGTGCACTCCAATCACTTATTTTAAATACAGAACTCATGAAGCCCTCTTTTTTTCAATAATTATCGAGCAGTTATTTCCCCCAAAGGCAAATGAATTGCTTAAAAAATATATATAACCATTCTTAAAAAATTCAGGTTTGAGTGTCTCTTCATTTTTGACGATTTCAAGAAGCTCTATATCTTCATCATATTCACCATCAAAAATATGAGGAGGAAGTCTTAATAACTCATCATTTAAAGATAAACAGCAGATTGCAGCTTCCACAGCTCCCGATGCCCCAAGGCAGTGACCGGTAAATGACTTTGTTGAACTACATAAAACAGATCCAAAAACATCATTAACAGCCTTTGACTCCATTGCATCATTTGCCTTTGTTGCTGTCCCGTGAAGATTAATATATGAAATTTGAGCAGGGACAAGGCTGCAATCTTTTAACGCACGCTCCATAGAAAGTTTTGCCCCAAGCCCCTCAGGATGTGGTGCAGAAATATGATAGGCATCCATAGACTCACCGCCACCTTTAAAAACAAGGTTTAAATTTTCTATATTTTCAATGTTTTCTGCAGTAAACAGAAAAAGTGCACCACCCTCTCCAATATTCAAACCACTTCTGTTTTTACTTAGAGAATTTAAACGGCCTTCACTTAATTGTCCTAAAGAGGAGAATCCGTTAACAGTCAAATCACAAAGTGTATCAACACCTCCGGTAATAACGGCCTTACATACACCTGATTTAATTAGATCAGCTGCTGAAATCATCGCCTTTGCAGCAGAAGAGCATGCAGTTGAAATTGTATATGCAGGACCTTCAGCTCCAACTTTTTTTGCTATAAACTCACTTAGACTCCCCATGGAATGCTGAGTCTCAAAGTTATAATCGTCAGGATGATTTCCATTAGTTTTATAATATTTAAAAGCCTTCTCTGTTTTATCGAGTCCGGATGTTGAAGAACCGGCAACAACAGCAACTTCTTTGGGCCCATATTTGTCCATAGCTGCTTTAACAGAAATTTCTATCTGCTTTAAAATTGCACTTGCTATACGATTATTTCTGCACTCATATTTGCTGAATCTTTTATCAAGCATTGGCAGGTCATAACTGATTCGTCTTACCGGCGCTTGTGATCCATCGCTTTTTTCATATGATGAAAGCTCAGGTGGAATAGCAGAAAACAACACATCTGTACTTTTATCAATACCAACTCCTAGTGATGAAATAACACCAAATGCCGTAATATGTACACTCAAAACAGTCTCCTCTTAAGATAGAAGGGTTACAGCTCGCCCGTTTTTATTATTTCAATCAGAGATCTAAGCTCCTGATCCAGAGGTCTGTCCATCTCTACAAATTTTGATATTTTTCTTATCTTTTTATAAATTTCAAGAACTTCAGGCTGCAGGTTGTTAAAATCAATTTCACCGGATTTCTCCCTGAGATCCAAAGCCTGAACGGCTCCTAAAAAGGTTGCGGCAAGAGTCTGCTCAGTTAACTCAAGAACTCTTACAGCATCTCTTGCACTAATTGTTCCCATACTTACCTTGTCCTGATTATGACTCTCAGTTGACCTGGAAAAAACAGAAGCAGGCATGGTATTTTTTAAAGCCTCTGCAGCAAATGCAGAAGTTGCAATATGAACAGCCTTAAACCCATGATGAACAGAAGCTACCTCAGCCGGCGCCCCTGATAGATTTGAAACAAGCCCGTTATTACTTCTCTCATTTACCAGCAGGGCCATCTGGCGATCAAAAAGATCTGCACAATTTGCGATTGCATTTTTTAATGAATCCATAGCAAAAGAAATATGACCACCATAAAAATTGCCACCGTGAAGAACATCTCCATTATCGGGATCTATTAAAGGGTTATCATTCACGCTATTAATCTCTGTCTCAATAAAAGGTTTAATCCACTTCAAGGCATCTGCCAGAACTCCAAGAATATGAGGTACGCATCTAATTGCATAGGTCGCCTGAATCCGTTCACCTTTTTCAAGTCTGTAATCTTTTGTATACCCAATCTCCCTTGCTATCTGTTTTCCAACTTCAAGCTGTCCGGGATGTGGTTTCTGCAAGAAAATTCTCTCATCAAAATGCCCCTTGTTAAGCTTGAGAGCTTCGGTAAGCATTGCAGTAAGCGAGGCTCCAAGTCGCACAATATTTTCAGCTCTTTTATATGCAAAACAGGCAACTGCAGTCATAACAGCTGTACCATTCATAATTGCCAGGGCTTCTTTTGCTTTTAACATAAAGGGCTTGATATTCAGTTCCTCAAACAGTTCATTTACAACTCTGACATTACCCTTATAATATACATCCCGCTCTCCCATAATTACTGCAGCTACATAAGATAAAGGTGTCAAATCACCACTGGCACCAACAGAACCTTCCTTTGGAATTCGTGGAATAATATCTCTCTCAAGGAGCATTGCAAGCATCTCCAAAAGTTCAAATCTGACCGCAGAAAAACCGGTTTTTAAACTTTCCAGTCTTATAACAAGTACAGCCCTGCATGTTGCTACATCAAAATAATCACCAAGACCGCATCCGTGAAAACGCATAAGGTTTGTAGCAAACAAATCTGCATGGACACTTTCAACCTCTCTTACACAAGAATCGCCGACTCCAGTTGAAACACCATATACAACCTCACCTTTTGCCTGCAAGGCATCAAGAGCCTCTCTCCCGGCTCTAATACGTTTTACAAAATCATCTTCATAGCTTAATTCAAGTGATTTATTTTTTATTGCAACATTTATAACATCATCGATAGTGATGCTATTTTTACCAATAATTACATTCTGATTTGTCTTCTGATTTGTCATTTTTTATCCAACTTCCAAAAATCATAAAAGTTAAACCACTGATATGGAAACTCTTTACAAATATTTTCTAAAAAGCGGGCATACTGCTCACTATATTTTCTTATTTCCAGACTTCTGTTTTGACGTTCTAACACAATTTTTTCATCAATTAAACGGGCAATACAGGTATATTTTTTTTCAGTATGTCTTAAACCTGAAACAAAAAATACGGGACAGCCCAAAAGGTGTGCAACAATCCACGGGTTTTCCGGAAATGGAGCATCACTGCCTAAAAACGAAACAGTTGAAACTCTCTGCCTTGCTCCAGGAACAAACCGATCCCCCATCATGGCCACTATCTCACCATTCTCAAGCATCTCCTGCAACTTTAAAACCCCATGCACACTCCCGTCTTCAAGATTAAAAAAGGTAACATGACTATCGGGGTTAACGCGTTTTTGAATAGTCTCAAACTTCCTGGCATTATCAGCATATCCAACAACATTTACTTTAACATCAAGATTTTTTGACAATACCCTTAAAGCGTCAAAGCTCCCGACATGGGCACCTAAAAAAAGAGCCCCTTTTTTCTCATCTACATATTTTTTAATCTCTTCATGTCCATCTATTTCAAATTTAAATCCGGCTCCCTCTTTATTCCACAACCAGATTCTGTCCATAGTATTTACAGCAAAGGCTAAAAAATGTCTGTATCCATCCCAAAAACCCGGTTCACCATGCGAATCCGGAGAAAACTGATGGAGTTTTGTCAAATAATTCAAACTGACATTTTTTCCCTTTTTGCCTGTCAGATAAAAATAGAACA
>JAFGVO010000487.1 GCA_016937935.1 Deltaproteobacteria bacterium
ACCTGCTAAATTCATCTAAACTTCTCCTTAAATAATTTTCTCTTACTTTTTTATGTTTATATATGTACATAATCCATTATCCATGAAAATTGAGAACTTAAAAAAACCAAGCATCCCTCATTCACAGTTCTCTTTCCATGGTCAGATTTATGATTTATTTGTCACAGTTGTTAGTTTATTTGTTTTTTTTAATAGTAATACCATCAAAAATACATTTGTAACTTTTCAGAAGCCAAATGTCTGACTTTTTTAATATATTTTAGTTTCAATAATGGATCTCTATTGTTTCTGTAATGTGATGATTTAGTAACGAAGTTTTTCTAGTTTGAATTTCGCAAACAGAGGCAAAAATTGCCTCATTTATCGAAAGGTCAGACAATGAGAGTGTTATTTAAGAAAAGTAAAAAATTGGTTATTGGTATTTTATGTGTATTCGCTTTATCTTTTGCAGGGTGCAGCGAGGATAATAGTGCAGATGAAGATGTTACTGGTGATACAGAAGTCGGTACGGATTCTTTGGACTGTCCCGAATGTGGAACATGTACAGATGAAGAATGTGAAACCTGTACAGATGAAGAGTGCGCAACATGTGATACTTGTGAAACCTGCGATATGTGTTCGGATTGTACAGTTGATACTGGTGAAGAGGTTAAGAAAGCAAAGTATGTATTTTATTTGATTGGTGATGGAATGTCACTTACACAGGTTGGTGCTGCTGAACAATACAATGCATCTTTAGCTGATAGTCTTGGGTGGATAAATTTTCAAGACAGTAGTAATCAGGCACGTGATGATGATGGTAATCCCTTTGCTGTTCATGATGCTGTATATCTTAATATGAGCACATTGAATGTAACCGGACTGGCAACAACATATGCATATAATTCTTATATCACTGATTCTGCAGCTGCTGCAACTGCTCTTGCCAGTGGAATGAAAACTGACTGCGGCGTACTTGGAAGAAGCCCTGATCTTATGACTGATTATCCCACAATTGCAGAGGAAGCAAAAGAAGCCGGGATGAAAGTTGGCATTATTTCAAGTGTTTCAATTGACCATGCAACTCCTGCAGGGTTTTATGCCCACAACGATTCCCGTAACAATTATGCAGACATAAGTATGGCTGCAGTTGGAAGTAACATTGATTATTTTGCAGGCAATGGTCCAAGATTTGACAAACATGCTGATGGTGGAGCTGCACTGATTAGCGCGTTAACAACTGATGGGTACACCATTACAACTAATCGCTCAGAGTTAGACAGTGCAACATCTTCAACCGGTAAAGTGTATGCCTACAACTATAGCAATGGCGTAAACATTAAAAAAGATTCACTTCCTTACGTAATGGATCAGACTGCAGATGACATTAGTCTCAAGGAATTTACAGAAAAAGGAATTGAGCTTCTTGATGGTGATAAAGGGTTTTTTATGATGGTTGAAGCCGGTAAAATTGACTGGGCCGGACATGCAAACGATGCTGCTGCCAATATTAAAAATACACTTCATTTTGATGAGATTGTTGGTGTTGCACTTGAGTTTTATAAAAAGCATCCCCACGAAACACTTATTGTTGTTACAGGTGATCACGAAACAGGTGGAATGTCTCTTGGATTTGCAAGTACAGGCTACGGCAGCTGGTATGAACTTATTGATAAGCAAACTGTATCCTACGAAGTTTATACATCTGAACTTATGGCAATGATGAGCAGTGATACACCTCCGGAAAGTCTTTCAGATTTAAATGACAGCATCGAAGAGACCTTTGGTCTGGATATGGATGATAATGGGACAGGTGTTGCGCTGACAGATTTGGAGCGTTCAAGACTTGAAGCCGCTTTTGCAGATACTGTTTCTTCAGGCAGTGGACTCTCTGCGGACGAGCAGTACCTGGCATACGGAGGATATTATCCTCTGGTAATAGCGTTAACTCACATTCTTAATAATAAGGCCGGTATTGGATGGACTTCATATTCTCATACAGGCGTAAATGTTCCTGTCTATGTTACAGGACCTGGAGAAGAGAAATTTATTGGCAACTACGATAACACTGATATTCAAAAATTCACAAAAGAAGCCATGGGTCTTTAATTTCGAGAAGGGAAACTCCTCTTAAATGTCTTCCAGGGATTATATCTATATAACAGCACTTGTAGTTTTGAACATTGCACTTTTTTTTGTACCAACGGGTTTTGAAAAAGAGCTGCCAAAATATATTGAAAGAGCAAAGGTAAGAGTATTATCAACCGATAATAGTCTTGTTGAAACCATAGGAGTTATTCGAACGGGTACTCAGCAATTAACAGTACATGTTGAGAACGGTCCATTCAAAGGAACAGAAACAAAAGCTTTAAACCGTATGATGGGAAAAATTGAACTGGACAAGTTGTTTCAGGAGGGCGATACAGCATATGTATCACTGAAAATTCAGGATGGAAATATTAGAGCTGCAATTGCCCATGATTACCATCGTATTGATGTGGAGTTGCTGCTGTTTGGACTGTTTTTTCTTGTTGTTGTTCTTGTTGCCGGGCTGACTGGATTAAGGGCCATATTGACATTTATTTTTACGGGTCTTTTTTTATGGAGAGTATTGCTTCCGGCCTTTTTACGAGGGTGGGATCCAATACCAATAGCCCTGCTTGCAACAGCTATTTTATCTTTTGTGATTATTTTTGCAATTGCAGGGTTTACTAAAAAAGGAGTTGTTGCTTTTTTAGGTTCAATTTTCGGGGTTTTGATAACATGCGGGTTGTCCATAATATTTGCCGGTTTATTTCATCTTCACGGGGCAGTAAGACCATTTTCAGAAATGTTATTGTTTACGGGATTTCCGGCTTTGAAGTTGTCCGATCTTTTTCTTGCAGGAATTTTTATCGCGTCATCAGGAGCTGTAATGGACATTGCCATGGATATATCCGCATCGATGAATGAGCTGGTTGAACAAAATGTTAAAATGACCATAATGGCAAGGTTCAAGTCAGGAATGGCTGTGGGAAAAGCAGTGATTGGCACAATGACAACAACATTGTTACTCGCCTACACAGGTGGATATACCTTTATGTTCATGTCATTTCTTGCCCAGGGAAAAACCATGGTTGAAATTCTTAATAATCAATATGTGTCAGCAGAACTGCTTCATACACTTATTGGAAGTTTCGGGCTTGTTTTAGTTGCACCATTGACTGCGATATCCGGCGCAATAATTTTCAAAAATAAAGAAAATATTAGAAGTCGTTGATACTTGTATTTAATGAGATTTTTAGTTTTAGCTTTTTACATTATTTTCGAGTAGTGCGGATAGTTCGGTCATGCTGAAGGGTTTTATAATACTTGCATTGAATCCGAATTTTTTTGGATTTGACATTATCGGATCATCTGAATATCCGCTTGCTGCATAAACCGGAGTAGCGGAATCCAGTTTTCTTATCTCTCCAATGGCATCTCTTCCACCCATTCCTCCAGGGATTGTGAGGTCAAAGATCATGCCTGAAAGGGTTCGGTTTTCTTCCAGTTCTGCTTTGAAAAATTCAATGGCATCTTCACCTTTTTCTTTTTCAACTACAGTGTATCCATAAGATTCAAGTACAAGTTTTATGATATTTCTAATTCCTTTTTCATCATCCATTACTAAAAAAGTACCTTTGCCTGAATGTTTCTTTGAGGTCTCCTTTTTGGGGCTGGTATCTTTTTGAATGTGGGCCGGCAGAAAAATATTAAAAGTTGTGCCAATACCTGTTTGTGATTCAACATCAATAAAGCCGTTGTGTCTTTTTATAATTGAGTAGCAAGTGGTGAGTCCAAGACCGTGACTATTTGTTTTTGTTGTATAATAGGGATCAAAAATACGGGGAAGAAACTCTTTTGGTATTCCTGTTCCCTGATCTTTAATTGAGAGTTTTACATAATTTCCCGCTGCAAGTGATATGTACTCATTTTCTTTTAATGATATATTATTTGCCGAAAACGCAATTGTGCCTCCATGGGGCATAGCCTGTGTTGCATTTATTGTTAAATTTTCAAAAACCTGTCCAATCTGGTTTTTGTCATAATCGCACTGCCACAGTTTTTTATCTATTTCAAATCTGCTTGATACCTTTGTTCCGCTAAGTGCAAACTGAACGGTTTTTTGGATAAATGGAAAAAGATTATCAGACTTTTTAACCGGTGCTCCACCTTTTGAAAATGTTAATAACTGCTGAGTAAGTCCTCGGGCTCTATTGATGCTGCTCAATGCTTCCATAAGAAAAGTTGAGACATCTTTTTGTGTTGTTTCATCAAGTGCCAGTTCAAGATAACCGAAAATACACCCTAAAAGATTATTAAAGTCATGGGCGATTCCTCCGGCAAGAAGCCCGATAGATTCAAGCTTTTGAGATCTCTGTATTGAATCATCCAGCTTTTTCTTCTGTGTCATATCTCTGAAAACAAGCACAACTCCAATAATTTTTCTCTCTTTATCATGAATAGGAGCTCCACTGTATTCGATAATAATTTCATGATTATCTTTTGCTGTCAGGCTTGTATTGCTTTCAAGATCAATAATCTTATTATTATTTAAAACTCTTTCAACAGGGTTGATGCACTTCTGTTTTGTGTGTTCATTTACAATATTAAATACTGTCTGTAATGGTTGCCCAAGAGCAGCAAGAGAATCCCAGCCTGTGAGATTTTCTGCCGCCTTATTGAGCATTGTTATATTTCCTTTAATATCTGTTGTTATTACTCCGTCTCCAATACTGGCAAGGGTAACATTAAGGCGCTCTTTTTCTGCGGCCAGAGCAAGTTCAGTCTGTTTCTGTTCTGTAATATCTCTAAATTCAACAGTTCGAACCTGTTTTCCTTTGTATGGAACCATTCGTGCAGATAAACGCAGAGGATATTCTTCCCCATTTTTACGCAGTCCAACAGCTTCATAGGGCTTTTCATATTCTGACACTATATTATTCATAACAGCAGATCTTGATTGTTCTGCAATAAGCAAAAGGCCATCCATTCCCATTAACTCATCCGTTGAGTATCCTGTCATGTCTGCCAGACCCTGATTACACTCTAAAATAAAACCCTTGTCATGAATTGCAATTCCCCCAAATGACGCCGCATGAAGAGCTTTAAATCTCATTTCACTCTCTTTTAGTCTGTTCTCTGTCTCTTTACGGGCTGTTATATCCCGGCAGATGCTTAAAAAGGCGGGCTGATTATTCCAATTGATCTGTTTGACATTAACATTATTATTGAAAACAGTATTATCTTTGCGCAGGCTGGTAGTTTCAAAATTAACAGCTCCATTCAAAATAAGTTCATTGAATCTTTCATGTATATATTTTTGCTCATCGTCTGTGTCAAGCATGGATACTGACATTGATAAAAACTCTTCCCGTGTGTATCCGTACTGAAGAGATGCAGTTTTATTTGCAGATAAAATTTTACCATCTTTATCATGGATAAAAATTGCATCACCGGCGTTATCAAAAATGGTTCGATATTTTTCATCCGCTTCAATTTCAATATTTTTCATCAAAAGTCTCCAATTGGAATTTGAGTCAATATTAAAATATACAATCAAAAAGCGAAAAGTCTAATGGCTCTCAAAAAAATAAATTTAAGTCTATGTAGCTGATTTTATTAAAAAGATGCGGTTAAAAACAGTGATGCCTGATCTTTTGAAAATAGTGGAGTGATAAATGCGTGACTGGAAAGGGCATTTAATCTTTTTGTCTGTTTGTGAGCAAGAATAAACAATGTTGTTCCTGCGGCAATGCCCACAATCCCAATACCAAGAAGTCCATAGGCGGTACTTTGCATATTATCCCTGTCAATTTTATCCTGGGGCAGTGTTGTCAGGCAGGTTCCGAGTAGACAGTTATCAATGTCGTCACTCATTTTTTTTGCTTTTGCAAACGCCACCGGACTTAAACTTAGGGAAAGTGCCCCTGTGCCCATTGAGACCCATCCAAAAATTTTGAATAGTTTTTTTCGCTTTTCAATTTTGTGAATTTTCTGTTCTTTCGTAAGAGGGGTTTTTGTTTTTGCAGGTTTTGCTGCAGTTTTTTTGGGAGTGCTCAATTCATCAGCAGTGATTGTTATTTTTTCGTCTCCGGCCACTGTTATTTTTTTTGTATAAACTACATTTTCTCCGTTTTTGAGTTCAATAGTATGTTCAATACTTGCAGTTGCTCTAATGCTTCCGGAGAGGGGAAGAGTCCCTCTATTAATATTGTCAACATACACATCAAGACCAGCTGATCCCTCAATATCAATAGAACCGACAATTTTCCTCAGTTCATCAATATTTTTGTAGACCTCATTTTTTCTGCTGTCAGTAACTTCATCTCCGCCCATTGCCAGATATTTTTCAAAAGATTCAAGAGCAAGTCCATGGCGTTTTGCTGCTGCATCTGCCTGACCCATATTGAAGAGGAGTTTCCACGATGGTCTCAGGTTGTATGCCTCTCTGAAAGTATCCGAAGCCTCCTCGTATTTTTCCTGGCTGTAATAATCTGTAGCCTTTTTAAAAAGTTCCAGGGATTGCTCTTCTTGAGTGTTGCCCTTGGAGCTGTTTGCAGAATCATCAGTTTGTGTAGAATTTTCTTCCGCATGGGTATTAATAGTTAATAGCAATACTAATACTGCCATGAGTTTTGAAAGTTTATTTACCATTTGAGTTTTTACTGTTTTTGCCATGTTTTGTTCTCTTTTTATAAAGTTTATAAAATGATTTTTACACATGCAAAAGTTTGTTGCAACAAAAGATAATATCTTTTTATTTCAGTCTAATTTGCTAATTTTATTAGGAAATTATTTTTTTATTTTTTTTTGTTCTCATTTTTGTATCCGGTGGATTGTACTTGTAACACGTAACAGAAAATCTGTTTACAACAAGACAGGGGAAATTAAACCATGACTAAAAAAATAATTATTTTATCAAAACATGCAATTGTACTTCTTTTTTCATTTGTATTGGTTTCATGTCTGGAAATTCAATCTGAAGATGGAAATTCCACAGGTGGTGAGACTTCTAACGGTGATCTTAAATCAGACAAGGATCTTGGATATAAAATTGCCTGTACAGCTCCTGACCGGGACCAGTTTATTGAAGAGAATACTAATACTGATTTAGAGGAAGAGGAGGTTGATGTCGTTGCGAGAGCGCATAATATTCTTTTTCTTTTTGATAAGTCAGGGAGTATGGCAAGCGGGTGGGACGGGGAGACTAAATGGCAATCCGCTGCTGATTCAATGATTACAACTGTAGAAACATATAAATCATACGTTACAGCAGGTTCAATCTTTTATCCCACAGAGTCCTGTGAGGTTGCACCAATTGATGATGAACACCAGATTGATTTTACAGATGCAGGAGATTTTTTAGCCCGGTTTGAGGCCGAAACCAATATGTATCTTCCTGAAGGCAGCACTCCTATGAATGCGGCTTTTCAGCGTGCGGATGAAGCTCTGGCAATGGCGTGCAATGATGGTTTGATGGATCACCCCACAAGGGTTGTATTATTAACTGACGGTGAACCAAATTGTGTTTACGATGAGCAGGAGCTCCTTGATTATGCGGCAAAATGGCATGAACACGGTATAGATACTTACATAATAGGCCTGCCGGGTTATGGTGCAAATTATCTTTTAAACCAAATTGCAAAAGCCGGCGGCACATCTCCGGAGCTTCCAGATACTGATGAAGATTCTGATGGTCAGCTTGATAATACCTGGGATATTGATGGTGACGGAATGGTTGATACTGATTTTGAAACTGATTTTGATACTGAAGCTGTTATGGAATCAAATACATCTGATGATTTACATGACAATCTTGTGTTGGCAATTGATTAACAATTAAATTTTGATCAGCACATTCAACTAAACAAGTCTGTCTATTTCATCTCTAAATATATATCCCGGGTTTGTAGATGTAAGCTTTATAAAGGTCTCTTCATCGTAGGCGGCAAGTTCATTTAAAGCTTCGTTAAGATATTGTATCTGATCCCCTTTATGGAGATCAGAGCTTACGATATCAGCAAAATTGTTTTCAATAAGTGTCCAACCGGTTTTTTTTGCTAATGCACCATATCTTCCAATAAGGGACATAATATCAATCTGTAAAAGAACTCCCAGCTCTTTAAACTCGTACAAAAGATCCATTTTTCGCTGGAAGTCAGGGTTTCTTTCCGGGTGGGCTATAAGAAGAACCTTTCCTTTTTTTGCACAATCAAAGATAAAATTTTTAAAAAGTTCTGTAACCATAGATTGCTGATGTGGAAATTCCACAAGGTATGCGGCTCCTGTTTGTGGAAATGTATCGTTTTTAAAAAAGGTGGAGTAATCTTCTCTTAACATGATTTCAGCACCATTTTTAATTTCGATTTCAAGTCCTTTTTGTAAAAGAATTTCATTAATTATTCTCTGACGACTGTTTATAAGTTCTACTGACGGAGTATCAAAAGCGTAATGATTGTGATGGGAGGTGGAGTAGAGTCCTTTGTATCCAAGCTTTATAAACCCCTCTATCATTAAAATACTCTCTTCAATATCGTCTGCTCCGTCATCAACATCAAAAATAATATGATTGTGAAGATCGTATTTGGGTACGTCAGGAGTAACTGCTGTTTCAATTTTCTGTCTGTTTTTAAAAGGCCAGATCACATTAGTCGCTTTCTACTTAATAACTCGGGATGACGTTGCTTCCATGTAGATTTTTTCAGACAGCTTTATCAGTTCATCGGTTTTGTTTAATTGTGGATTATTCATAACCTCATCAAGCAAGGTGTTTAAAATTATTTTCATATGGACCCCCGGTTTAATTTTAAGAGCTGTTATTATCTGGTCTCCATTAATATTGAGTTCTTTAACCGACAGAGGGGTGTCGTAAATTTTTAATTTTTTAAATTCGGCTTCAAGAAAAGATACATTTTTATCAGATCCTGTTTTTGCAATTTCATCAGCCTTTGCAATTTCCAAAAATATTTCAATAGCACTTTTGGTTATTTTTGAAGCAAGAATCCTCAAGTCGTAATTGGACATTGATGTGCTGATTTTTAACGGAAGGAGCGTAAGCAGGTGGATGATTTCTTTTTTGGTTTTATTATCTAGTGTAAAATTTTCAATCCATTCAATATAATTATCAGTATCAATAAGTGCAGCTACCATTTTTGCAGTAATATTTTTTGGTGATTTTTCAACTCTCTTAACAGTTATTTTGTAATAACTTTCACCATCTTTTCCGGTAAAAAGATTGTTAACTGGTGGTGAGATATATTTTAAGGATCCTGTTTTAAAAAGAATATCAAGCCCCAGTGCAGGTGAATCCGAAAGGAGAAGCTTTATAAACTCTTCTCTTATGCGTTCAACAGATATATTTTTTAAACCTTCATTGGTTGTAAGTATTCCCTTTATTGTGTCAGCTTCCACCTCAAAACCAAGGGATGCAGAAAATCGTGCACACCGTAAAATTCTAAGGGCGTCTTCATTAAACCTCGCTTCTGCATTGCCAACAGCTTTTATGATCCGATTTTTTATATCGGTAACACCGTCAAACGGGTCTGCAAAAATATTTTTTACAGGGTTGTAGGCAATGGCATTTATAGTGAAATCACGCCTTGAGAGATCATCATTTATATCTGTAACAAATTGAACATTTTCAGGATGGCGGGAGTCCAGATAATCACCGTCCTGCCTAAATGTTGTAATTTCATAAGCGTCGTTTTTAATTAAAACAGTAACTGTCCCGTGTTTTAACCCGGTCGGAATTACACGTTTAAAAAGAGAGATTACTTTTTGAGGGGTTGCACTAGTGGCAAGATCAAAATCCTTGGGATCTTTATCCATAATAAGATCCCGTATCGACCCTCCCACAACCCAGCCTGACTCGCCATTTTGTTCAAGTATCTCACAAATTGAAATCACATTATCAGGAATCTGCTTATATATATTGTCTTTAAACACAAAAGGCACTTTAAAAGATAATCAGTGGATATTCAAGAAAGCCCGCCAATATTTATAAAGTTAATTAAAGATTTAAAATTCAAAATCCTAATTTTAATATTGACACCAATATAACTATGTTTGTAATATAATC
>JAFGVO010000488.1 GCA_016937935.1 Deltaproteobacteria bacterium
GCATCAGGTTTACCTCCTGACATCACTATAACACAGGATCTTATAAAAAGATACATAATGCCTATCAATTTTAAATCACTACACTAGTGTTTATAAAAAATCTTCAGTAACTGCTGATACCAATGACAAATTTGCATGTACACCTTCACAATTTAGTGGATGTATCGCCGGTGGTGCGACTTATATTCCATACGTTATTGAAGCAAATCTGGACCCGGATCTAACATGGGGTTACATGAAAGATAAAGGGAGCGATGTTGGCCGAAAACTTGAACCCAATTACGGACAAATTAGTTATATATCTGATTGTGATGGTGATGACTGTGACATTAAAATTACTGAGTTTGAAATGTATTTTGATAAAGAGTCTTTTGAATATTATAGTCATGATGTAAATGTTAAAGGGATTGAATGTCATATTGATCACTTCCTGAATGGTACGTGGACAAATCAGCTGGGTGATTTTGGTGTTGATATGCAGGCTAGTGATGGGCGCTTTGTTTGTGAATACACACTTAATGGACAGTATTCCAATTTTGCTAAACCTTTTGATGCTTCAGTTGCAGCTAATGTATCGGCTGTATTTAATCCAGTCAACAACAACGCATTTTTCTCAGTATTTTTTGAGGATAGTGATGTATATGCCCAAATTCAATTTACCGGGACATTCAAGAATACTCCGCCCCGTGCAGCTATTGGCGTAGAAAGTGAAATTGTTGAATGTTCTAATCCTAATCAATCAGCAGATGTGTATTTAAATGGATCACAGTCATCTTCTGGTCGCCCATATGGAGCAGCTTTAGACCACTTTTGGTCTGATGATTCTTTTGGAGTAGTAAAAGTTCTTTCAAAGGAAGAGTCTCCAACTATTCAATTGCCGCTTGGCTCACATGATATAACTCATAGTGTTGTTACTCCACGCTATTCCCAAAATAGGTTGACAACAACAATTACAGTTGAAGATACAACACCTCCCGAATTATCAGCACCATCTGATATTACTCAAAATACATGTAATAGTTCACAGTCTGTTACTATTGTTCCTCCTGTTGCTATAGATGCGTGTTTTGGAGAACTTGACGTTGTCGGTATGATTATTTCGAAAAATGGTGTTGATCTTGCTTCTCCTATCGAGCTTACTTCTGTAAATACAGTATTGGAACCTGGCACATACACAATCGAATGGTCAACAGTGGACGGTGCCGGAAACGAATCGATTGTTCTTCAGACTGTTACATTGAAAGCTGGTATTCGTACAACTAATTCATTAACTATTAATGACAGAGCCAAGGTTGTATTGCCGGATGGAGGATTTGCGTCAGTATTGAACGCTGGTCCAGAATTGACCCATATCGGTCGCAGTGCACAGGTTGGTGGAATTACAAGTGGAGGAAATGTATTTGTTGCTGATTTTTCTGAGGTTTACGGTGATATTGTTACCTCTGGTATCCGTGATCCGCAGAACGTTGATACAATGATATTTACAGGAACTTTAACGGAGAATGCCAATTTGACTTTTGACTCGATGGAGTCTGATGATCTTTCGGGAGTTGTATTTCCAGCTAATCCGGGAAATGCCATGAATATCAACGCTAACGAAACTAAGACTCTGACACCAGGTTACTATCCTGTGGTTACGCTTAATTCACAAGCCACTCTGAAATTGTCTGCTGGTGTCTATTACTTTGAAGGACTGAATATAAATTCGGATTCAGTTGTTATAATTGAAGCTGCACCTGAGGATATACAGATATATCTGAACAGTGCGTTTACATTAAAAGAGTCTTTTGTAAATGGTTCTGGACAGCAGACTGATGTGTTTATCGGATATGTTGGAGATAATACAGTTGAATTATATGCTCCTTTTAGCGGCACTTTATTAGCCCCAGACGCAACTGTTATTTTGGGTACAAGCCCTGATAAAACCTTTGAAGGTCGCTTTGTAGCCGGTGATCTTATTCTGACTCCTGACACCGTTTTAACATGTAACACAGGACTCACAGGGGATTTTGTTCCAGGCGACAGCGGAAGTTGTACAGATTGCGGAACTACGCCAGAGTGTTCTGTAGATTCCGATTGTGTTGACGGATATTGTAATGCAGGTGTATGCATGCCTAATATAGGGCAGGATTGCAGTGAAGCTACAGCAGTTGACCTTGGAAGTCGAGGCAATTGGGAGACTCTTCCTGCTAACGGTTGCTTGAAAATAACTGAATATCCAACGTGGTGGAACAACGGTACAGTTCAATTACAGCCAGAAGCAACAGCAACTTCAAACGTTCCGTTTACATGGTCAAATGCTTGTGCAGGAAATGGCGGTTCCGGAATGTTTACTGCACCCTGGGAAAGCCAGTTTTTTGGTCCTGTAAGCTCTATCTGTCCTACAATAATCAATCTCTCAGGAATTGCCAGCGATAACATTAAACTTCGTTGGTATTAAGATTACGTCTTTTTTATAATTTGTCTTTTCGACAATGAATAAAAAAAACCTCTTTTCCTCCAATTAGCAATCATATACAATAGCTGTGAGGTTATTAAATGAATCGATATATTATTATTGTTTTGTTATTTATTGGATGCAGCACATCCATAGATGACAATTTGCCGGAAATTTCATGGGAGGGTGACTATGTTCGGTTCGGGACTGAAGAGAGTTATCTTCCTGTTGGAAGAACACTGAATATGCTGGACGGGCTTTTTCCGTTACTTGCTGACAAAATGGAAGTATCCCTGCCTGATGATTTTATGGTTGATTATTATTATTTAAAGGATACCCCCCAATGTTTGAATGATGCTGCTGCTGCTTGCGCTCAAACAGGGGAAATATTTGCTTCTGAGTACTTGCAACAACACGAGATAGTTCACACAATATTGTTTAATGCAAATGGACAACATAATCATCCGTTACTAGAGGAAGGTTTTGCTGTGTACTTTTCTGCGAACGGGTACTTTTGCTCTGATTCCAGTGATTACACTAAAGAGCAAAGACTTGATGTTTTGAATAATATACTTGAGACACAAAGCGTCCTTACTAATGAAGATTATGAAATGGCCGGTTTCTTTGTTAAAGTTCTTATTGATAATTACGGCCTTGCAGATGCAAAAAAACTCTATGCAAGTATACCCGAAAATGCATCCAGCAGTGAATTTAACAAGTATCTAAAAGATATTTTAGGTGTAACATTAACAGAAGTAAAAGACCTTGTTTATAGTCAGATGCCTGAATGTTATTATGTAAATGACTGTGATTTTTCTGTTCCTATCCCGTGGGATGAACAGCAAAATAGCTGGCATGTGGATGTTGATATCAACAAGGATAGTGAGCTTATTTATCAAGCAGATTCTAATATTGATAAATTATATTATACGCATAAGGAGCTTATAGTTTTTTCAGATTTAGAAATAATAATCCCTGAATCTGGAGAATATCTTATTACAATAACTGACCCAAAAGAAAGTGATGTCGACTACAATGTTATACCTTGCGGGGTGGAGTATAATTCTAAAGATGCTTTTAATACGGTTCCAAGTTGGCTGGATTTTCCTCCTGTTGAGAACGCTGACCCTTTTGTGAGAAACGGCGTACATCAATTTGAGAAGGGGACTTATCAGTTGCAGGTTATTGCCTATTTACCTGATTATGATTCTTTAGTGGATTTTCCTTATACTGTCAAAATTGCTATTTCACCAAATTAATCCTGTCTGGGATATTCATTATTTTTAAGCATTTCTATTATTACAATTTTAAATGATAGGTTGAGGATTTTGTTTTTTTAATTAGTCTGTTTTTGACATTTATTTGAATAGTCATTAGCAATTCGCTTTGAAACGAGTCATGTGAAACCTAACTGCTGTTTCACATGACTATGTGCCGTCTGTTTACAAGTAATTCTTCGAATGTTTCAAAGATCACTTTTGA
>JAFGVO010000489.1 GCA_016937935.1 Deltaproteobacteria bacterium
GCATCAGGTTTACCTCCTGACATCACTATAACACAGGATCTTATAAAAAGATACATAATGCCCATCAATTTTAAATCACTACACTAATTACCCGCAACATCAGTTTGACAGCCAAGTGCAACATTTACACTTTCCCAGGTTGCTTCCCCGTTGTTAACCTGAAGATTCTCACATGCCTTTGGACATAGTCTGATTCTGGTACAGTTTACAACATCTGTTTCAGCCTCCACTACAGCCCATGGCTGTCCTATTAAAGCATCGTCTGCCCAGCGCCATCCCAAAGTTCCATTCTCTTCTGCACAATTATTATCATACAAAAGATTAACATTATCTGTATTACTATCCCCCCCCTGACTGCTTAATACTGCATTGGCATTGACCAGCGAACATTTCTTAACAAAAGGCTTATCTGTATCAACAGAATTCACAAGGGGAACACTATCCCATAGTACTTCAAATTCACATGAAAGTGCCGTGTTGGTAATATCTTCAAGGGCAACATTTAAATCACTGGCACTGGCTGCTGGGAAATACCATAGACCATCAGCATCACTGGCAGGTGTGGGGCAGATTCCGTAGGGGTTTGTGGCATCTTTTGTACATCCCATGCCGTTTGCACCACCAAAATATGCCATTGCATCCAGTACAGCTTCAAATTCTTTAGCCTCATCGCCAACACCAACAACAAAGAGTTTGTAATTTTTAGCTGCAAGATAAAAAGATGCGTTTATAGAGCAATAATCATCCAGGCACTGTTCACTTAAGGATGCTTGAATTGAACCAGAAATGGAAGATGTACAAGTAGATGGATTTAAACTATGACTACAGTTTGGAGCTCCATCTGTTGCAAGAAGAATATAGGTAGGGTTGTCACTGTTTACAGTGTTTAGATATTCATAGGCCCACCAGAGACTCTGGCATGTTGGTGCTCCTCCGCACTGGCCCACAGTTTTAAGGGCATCACTTATTAAGGTGTAAGTATCCATTGTTACATTTTCAGAAAATTCAACATTAGGATCGTTATAAACAGATGCATCAGGAGGAGTTCCACCTGGTGCAGTTGACCATAAAAAGTTACTTGCAGCTTCACAGGCAGTATTGATATCCATTGGAGTTTCAGAACTATCGTAATTTCCATCTGAATCAAGACCATCATGCTCAAGCATGTAGTCTCTTGTGCAATTATCTGCTGAGGGGAAAACATTGAGTGCAAAATTTATAACTCCAGACTGGGTGTTCTGTTTAACAATTGCATCAATTGCCTCCTGTACAACAGTTGCATAGGTATCGGTGGCAAATTTGTTTTTTGACATAGAATAAGATCTGTCAAGAAGCACAAGCAGGTTAATGGGCTCTACATTTGTATCCCAATCAAAAGATATACAAACTGCAGAATCTGAGTCCGTAACTGTGTCTGAGTCTGTAATTGTGTCTGAGTCTGTAATTGTGTCTGAGTCTGTAACTGTGTCTGAGTCCGTCACTGTGTCTGAGTCCGTAACTGTGTCTGAATCCGTAACTGTGTCTGAGTCCGTAACTGTGTCTGAATCCGTAACTGTATCTGAGTCCGTAACTATGTCTGAGTCCGTAACTGTGTCTGAGTCTTTAGAACTGTCGCTGCCGGTAATTACAAGTTTATGGCAGATGGCAGTTCCATCTTGCATAATACAGGTCTGATCCTCCTGATCAATACAGTTAGTCCAGTCCACCCATTTGTCATTAACGCACTTTTGAACTGTATTACCATTACATTGGGTAGAATCCTCAACACAAAAATCTGCAACAGTATCAAAAACCGTATCCGTCCCGGTTTCTGTGTCAGAAGAGTTTGAACCTCCGGAGGTTCCGCATGCTGTTAAAATAACAGTCAAAAACATCACGTAAAATTGCTTGATATATATTTTCATTCCCATATCCTTCATGGCTTACAAGTTAAAAGTACTAATTTCATTAAAATATTTTGTTCAAAAATAAATATTAAAGGTATTTAAATTAAATATCAAATACAAATTTTTTCAGTGCATAAAAACTCTAATGACACAAACACTCTTTTTATTAACTTCATTCATTTGTGCTGCTCGTTAGAATTTAGTTTTTTTTATATTTACTTTACTTAAAAAAGGATTAAATGAATTTCCGTTTTTAATGAAATACGGCAAGGTTTTTTTCATCATGAATACATGTTTTGAAATTTGAAATTGAGGTACACAATTGACTTCCGAATATCCTGACCGGCAACCTTTGGATAATGATTTTTTTAATATCAGAAAAGCAACGCTGAACGATCTTGATTTTCTTGTAAAACTCGAAGAGGACTGTTTTCCGGAAAACCGTAGAAGTTTGAAAAAAAGTATTAAAAACAGCATTCAATCTTCTGCACAGTTTGTTTTTATTGCAGATGCAAAAGATAAACACGAGCCTGCGGGGTCGGTTATCGCTTTTATTTATAAACATTCTATTAGAATTTACTCAATTGCCGTTAATAAAAAATTCAGACAGATGGGCCTTGGAGATTTAATGCTCCAAAAAGTAAAAGATTACGCAATAGAATGTGGCAACGAATCAATTACTCTCGAAGTGGATGCCAATAATGTAAAGCTCATAAACTGGTATCGAAAGCATCAATTTGACATCGCCCAGCATCTTCCAAATTATTATGGTGAAAATGAATTTGCCTACAGAATGGTGCTCAAACTTAACAATGAAAATAATGCGGCAAAACAGTTTATTGTTGTAAGCGATGCAGTCAGTGCTGAAGAGTTGGCAATTAACGAATTAAATAATTTTTACTCCCCTGAAGAGTATATTACCGAAATGGCTTTTTCGAGGCTTGATCGCTGCCATGTGTTAAACTTGTGCAAGTCCTACCGTACCCATTCAATGGGTTATTATGTATCCCTTCTTGCCGCAGCGCGAAATCACAAAGTCACTCCAACGGTTATGGCGGTAAAAGATATTTCAAATCTTACTATTGCCCAGAGCCTTTTTGATGAAATACCAGAATCATTTCTTAAAAAGATTGAACCTTCCCCTGAAGGCATTCTTTTTGAACTTGTAGTTGTACTTGGTCATTCTATAAATCCAAAGTATTCACCCCTTGCAAAAAAATTATACGAGCTTTTTGAAGTGCCGTTTTTTTCAATAACCATAGATACAAAAGCAGCCCTGAAAGTAAAAAAGATTACTCCCCTCTCACCTCAGTCAATCTTAAACGATTATCCTGATACTTTAAAAAAAGCACTGTTAGAACACCTCACTAAAAAAAGACACAAACGCACTCGTTTGAAAACATACAAGTACGACCTGGCAATTCTTATTGATAAAAATGAAACTACCCCTCCCTCATGCCCCGATGCACTTAACCTTTTTGCAAAAGCTGCAGAAAAAGTCGGTTTCTTTGCAGAATTTATTACCAAAGCCGATTCCAGACGAATATGCGAATTTGATGCTCTTTTTATAAGAGAGACCACTGCAGTACAAAATCATACCTACACCATGGCCAGAAATGCCTACACAGAAGGACTTGTTGTAATTGATGATCCATGGTCAATTCTCTTGTGTTCAAATAAAATTTTTCTCCACGAAAAACTGGCAAACTTCGGAGTCTGTCAGCCGAGAAGCTGGATGATTACAAAGAAAACTCTTAACCCTGCATTTATATCCAAACTTCCGTTTCCTCTTGTTTTAAAACTTCCCGAAAGCTCATTTTCACAGGGTGTTTACTGTGTTAACGACAAAAAGGAGATGCAGGCAAAAATTAAAGAGATGTTCACATCCAGCTCTATGGTCATTGCACAGGAATTTATGAAATCTGATTACGACTGGAGAATCGGCATTATGGACAACACTCCTCTTTTTGCATGCAAATACTATATGGCCAATGATCACTGGCAAATTTACAATTGGAATGCGGAAGTGCAGTCAGGCTTTAGCGGAAGAGCGGAAACCATTCCAATAAATCAGGTTCCTCCGTCAATTTTAAAAACTGCGATAAAAGCCACCTCGTTAATTGGCAACGGGCTTTATGGAGTTGATCTTAAAGAGGTAAAGGGAAAAGCCTACGTAATAGAGATTAACGACAACCCCAATATTGATGAAGGGGTCGAAGACAGCCTCCTTGGAGAAGAACTATACATAAGAATCATGACCTCAATTTACAACAGAATAGAAGCAGAACGTCAACAGGTAAGATACTTAATCTAACCATCATAAAAAGCTTAAGATAGATGAATATAAAAAAAGAAATTTTAGATGAGTTAAATGGTCTGGCTGATAGGGATTATAAAGCTTTTAACAAGAAGATAATTCCTACAGAACATACAACTATCGGGGTTCGGGTTCCTGTTTTAAGAAAAATTGCCAAGAGAATTGCCGAAGAGGCAACAGTGGAATTTATCGAATGTGACAAAGAAAATATTTACGAGATGATTATGCTTGAAGGAATGGTTCTTTCTTACAGCGACAAATCGTTTATAGAACTGCTGCCACTCACCGAGGCTTTTTTAAATAAAGTTGATAACTGGGCAGAAGTGGACTCAACTGTCTGCGATTTCAAAAGTATTAAAAATCAAAAAGAGGATGTTCTTAAAATTATAAAAAAATGGCTTAAATATGACAAAGAGTTTTTTGTAAGAGCAGCCCTTGTCATTTTGCTTGCCCATTATGTTCAAAAAGAAAATCTTGAGATGCTCTTTAAATTATCCCAAAGTGTTAAGCACAAGGGATATTATGTTTATATGGCAAACGCCTGGTTAATTTCTGTCTGCATGGCTAAATACCCTTCAGAAACTGCACTTTTCTTAAAAAAGAATAACCTTGATAAAAGAACACACAACAAAGCAATTCAAAAATCATGTGAAAGTTTCAGAGTTTCAGAAGAATACAAGATAAAGATAAAACAATTAAAAAGAAGTTAAACCTAGTTCCGGACAAAGTTTTCGGACAATGTTTTAGTGTTTTAGTGTTTTAGGTGTTTTAGTGTTTTAGAGTGTTTTAGGACGGAGGCTAATCTGTTGATTTTACA
>JAFGVO010000490.1 GCA_016937935.1 Deltaproteobacteria bacterium
ACGTGCTACGCACTTTTAAACATTTAATATTTTAAAGTTCAATCCCTGGACGCCGCTCTTGATAATCGGTCATTAATTCCCGCACCAAGCCCGCTTTGGGGCACTCTGTCTGCAATTATCAGTTCAAGATTCATCTTATCCAGTTTACGCATATAGTGATAAAGATTAACGGCCGCATCTTTTAAATCCCCGGCAGGTGAGAGATTAAGTTCAATTTCACAATCATTATAAAATGTTGAACCATAAGTTAAACGTCCAACTTTTTTATAATCCTGAAAATCTTCCGGTAAAGGATCAGTATGATTTTGCAAAATCATATTGGTATTAGGAGAGTAATGACGTTTCATTGTTCCCGGGGCTGTAATAAGTTCTGAATTATCATTTATCAATAATTTCCCTGTTATCTCTTCAATATCCTCCCTTGAAATACCTCCTGGCCGAAGAAGGACATACTCGTTATTGACACATCCAATAATTGTGGATTCAATTCCTACTGATGCCTTGCCTCCATCCACTATCCCGTCAATTTTATCCCCAAGCTGAGATAACACATGACTTGCACAGGTTGGGCTAATCTCTCCAAAAGGATTAGCACTGGGAGCGGCAACATTTAAACCTGATAATTCTATAATTTTTCTGGCTACAGGATGGGAAGGAACCCTCACGGCAACAGTTTCAAGACCGGCTGTCACAATATCGGGAACAATTGAAGTCCTTGGCAATACAAGAGTAAGAGGTCCGGGCCAGAATTTTTTTGCCAGAAGCTCCGCCTTTTTTGGAAACTCTTTTATAAGAGGCCGCAAGTTATCAATAGATGATCCGTGAACAATCAGAGGATCAAAATGGGGTCTCTTTTTTGCTTCAAAAATTTTCAGCACTGCCGTTTCATTAAGAGCATCAGAAGCAAGACCGTAGACAGTCTCAGTGGGAATACCAACAATCCCGCCATCCCTGATAATTTCTGCCGCTGTCTGTGCGGTTATATACTCTTTTGGAATATTTTTACTCTCTTGTAAAATATATGATGAAGCATCTTTCAGATTCTTAAATGGACTGCTTTTAAAATAGAGTTTCTCTTCACTATTTTTTAATTCTTCAAAATGTTTTGCTCCGTGACCTGTAAGAAGATAAACTCCTCTGCCTCCAAAATTATAACCAAAATCAACATCATGAAGATGATCACCCGCAGACCAGCTCTCCTGCAGTGAAATTCCAAATTCAGCTGCAGCAATTTTGGGAAAAAAAGATTTTGGCTTTATACATTCACAATTATCACTTTTTTGATGATAACAGGTATAGATTTCAGCTATTTTAATTCCCTTTTCCAAAAGTCTGGAATTAATAAAACTGTTTATTCTATCAGCATCCTCCTTTTTAATTATTCCTTTAGAAACACCTGACTGATTTGTTACAATAAAAAGGATAAACTCTTTTTGCAGGGCTCTTAAAGATTCAAAAGTGTCTGGATAAAAGTGAACATCTTCAATAGACTTTAAATGACCTCTGTCCTCAATAATTGTGCCGTCTCTATCTAAAAATATCCCTTTAACAGGTAATTTATTTCTCATAATCTTAACTTTCTAAAAAGACATTTTAAAGTCTTAAAGGCAGGCGACAATAATAGCACTAAAACCTTATGTCAAAGATAATTGATTACAATAAAATTTGCTGACTGGACATTATAAGTTGAAAATCATTCAACAGAGTCTACGTGAGCGGAGCGATGAGCGCGCATGCGGCCTTTATCTTTTTCAGCCTGTCTCTCTATTTTATCCATCACTTTTGTGATGGCCGCATAAACATCTTCGTGTTTTTCTTTTCCTTTATAAGTCTGCCCCCACTGGGTTGAAATTGTCATATCACACTCATGAAGATGTCTTTCGGCAGACAGAACAACAGCGGCTTCAAAATGCCCCTGGATGTAGGTTTTCAGCTTTGAGACTTTGTCCTGAACAATGTCTTTCAGTGCATCCGATGATTCCATGTGCCGAAAAGTTGTCGTGATTTGCATTACAGGGTCCTTTCTGGTTTTGAGGAAAAAACCTTAAAACAGTTTTTTACGTTTAGACGATGACAAAATCCCCAGCATTTCCCGGTATTTTGCCACTGTCCTTCTTGCTATTACTATACCGCCATCCTTTAACATATTTACAATCTTCTGATCGCTTAAAGGCTTGCGGTCATCCTCCCTTGAAATAATATCCTTAATTTTATTTTTAACACTCTCTGAAGCAATATCATCTTCAGTTGTTCTTTTAATTGATGAACTGAAAAAGAATTTTAACTCAAACAGCCCCTGGGGAGTTTGTACATATTTATTAGTTGTAACTCTGCTTATTGTGGATTCATGGAGACTTACAGCCTCGGCAACATCTTTTAAAATAAGCGGTTTTAAATGCTGAACACCATTTTCAAAAAAATCATACTGCTTTTCAACTATACACTCGGTAACTCTTGTAATAGTTCGTCTTCTCTGATCAATTGAACGGATTAACCACTGGGCTGAGCGCATCTTGTTTTGCACATACTCTTTGGCTTTCTGATCAGAATCCATTGCATTCTTAAAAAAACCTGAAATCTTAAGCCTTGGCATACCGTCATCATTTGGAACAACAAAATATTTGTCTCCAATTTTATGAACATAAACATCAGGGGTAATGTATAAAGGTGATTCAGTTATAAAATTGCGTGCTGGTTTTGGCTCCAGTGTTGAAATAATTTTAGCCACTTCATAAATATCATCAAGCTCAAGTTCCATTTCTTTAGCAATAGCACCGTAATTGCGGTTTTCAAGATAATGGAGATGCTTGTCAATTACCTGTCGTACATCAATGTCAAGCCCCAGGGCGTCAACCTGAGCAAGGAGACACTCTCTTAAATCTCTCGATGCAACACCAACAGGATCAAAAGTCTGAATCATTTTCAGAACCTCTTCGGCATCTTCCGGATCAAGATTGGCCTCTGCTGCCAGCTCTTCAACTGTAGCGTCCTTCAGATATCCATCCTTATCAAGGCTTCCAACCACCAATTCAACAAACGCCTCTTCTTCAGGCAAAACAACACTCATGTGCAACTGCCACATAATATGATCTGCCAGAGAATCTATCTGGCCAAGAGTGGCTTCAAGGGAAGGAGTATCTTCTGCAGACTGAGATAATTTACCGCCCCCGATTGATGGCTGATTGGCATAATTTTCAAGATATTTTTCCCAATCTATCTCTTTACTTGCTTCAATTGCCTCAGCTGTCTGTGGTTCCGATTCAGTCTGATGAGATGATTCAGGAAGTGACGAAAGAGATATTTCAGACATTTCCCTGTCATTTTTATCTTTTGATGAAATATCTAAAGACTCTTCAAGAACTGGGTTTTCTTCAAGTTCTGTTCGTACAACATCAACAAGTTCCATCCTTGATAACTGTAAAAGTTTTATCGCCTGCTGAAGCTGGGGAGTCATTACCAGCTGTTGCTGAAGTTTTAAGCTCTGTTTTAATTCTAATCCTGCCATAACCTATCTTAAACAATACACAAATTTTAAATGAAAATTAATAACGTATTGAGCGGAAAATTTTATTGTCATACATTATTAAGTATAAGAGCAAAAAATATACACACAACCCTAAAAATGAAAAAGATTTAACTGTTTACATATAAAAGTTTAATGGATACCGGCAGAAGTGCCTCCGTCCCTAATTTTATGCAAAAATTACAGTATATTAGAGAAACGAAGCACGGCCTCCGTCCCTGTTTTTGAACCTCTTTTTTTCTTGTTTTATTTATTGAAAATTTCGTCGGCAAAGGCTCTTTTAAGTTTATCGATACCTTCACCGGTAAAAGCGGATACACCAATAATTTTCATGTCAGAATCACCATATTCTTTTTTGAGAATTTCAATATGGTCTGCTGTTTGGGGCAGGTCAGTTTTATTTATAATGATTATTGCCGGTTTTAATGGAAGCTCCTCATCAAAATTCTTCAGCTCTTTTATTAGAATATTAAGATCAGCGAGAAGATCATTTTCAAGAGTTTCATCAAGAGCAAGTACAAATGCCAGAACTGCTGTTCTCTGAATATGTTTTAAAAATTGTATTCCAAGTCCCGCACCATTTGATGCATTTTCAATTAAACCAGGAATATCAGCAACAACAAAGGATTCATCAAGGGATACTTTCACAACACCAAGATTAGGAACAAGTGTGGTAAACGGGTAACTGGCAATCTTGGGTCGCGATGCTGATATTTTTGATATGATTGATGATTTTCCAACACTTGGAAGCCCCACAAGTCCAACATCAGCAAGGAGTTTAAGCTCCAGTTTAAGATTTTTAAACTCTCCTGTTTCTCCAGCTGTTGATTTTTTGGGAGCCTGATTGGAAGATGTTGCAAAATGGATGTTTCCAAGTCCTCCGCTTCCCCCTTGTGCAACAACCAGCTCCTGACCATTTTCAGTGAGATCGCCAATTTCAATGTCCAAATCCGCATCTTTAACAATTGTACCAACAGGAACTCTTATTAAAACATCATCTGCCCCTTTTCCATATCTATCATTTCCCTGACCGTGACCTCCTCTTTTGGCAGCAATATTTTTCTTATATCGAAGATCAATAAGTGTCCCCACATTTTCATCTGCAATAATAATTACACTTCCCCCTCGTCCTCCGTCACCTCCTGAAGGCCCCATTCTCGGCTGGTATTTCTCACGTCTGAAGGCAACCATTCCGTTTCCCCCATCCCCGCCTTTTACTGATACCTCTATTTCATCTACAAATTTCATACTTTTTCACTCTTCTGTTCTTAATGTCCTATTGAGACTTCAAAACCTGCATCTTTTATCATTTTAAGGTCATCTTCCACTGCTCGTCCCCTTGTGGTAAGATATCCCCCAACCATCATTCCATCAGCTCCGCTTATTAAAATCCACGATTGGAGATCACCAAAGTTGAACTCTCTGCCTCCACAAACTCTAATCTCTTTTTCCGGAAGCATGAGACGTGCAACAGCAACAATCTTGAGACATTCAAGAGGAGATAAAGGTTTCTCAATATCAATTTTTGTACCTTCAACAGGGTAGAAAAAATTGAGAGGAACCGAATCCACATCCAGCTCTCTAATTGCTTCCAGCAGCTCAACTCTCTGCTTTGCAGACTCTCCAAGTCCAAAAAGACCGCCACTGCAAACTGCCAGACCAATCTCTTTTGCGGTTTTTACCGTTTCAACAGATTCACTCCATGGTCTTGTTGTGCAAATCTGAGGATAAAAACTCTGTGCAGTCTCAAGGTTGCAGTGATATCTGGTAAGTCCGGACTCTTTAAGTTTTAAAAGAGTCTCTTTAGAAATATTACCAAGTGAAGCACAGGGCATTATCTCATTGTCATCTCTTATTTTTTTAATGGCGGAAGATATTTCTAAAAGCTCACTTCCTTCATCCACACGGTGCCCGCTTGTAACAATTCCAAACCGGGATGCTTTATTTAATGATGACTCTTTTGCTTTAACTGCAATTGTAGTTGAATCCAAAAGTTTATAGCATTCAACCTTTACATCATTATGGGCTGACTGAGCACAGAACTTGCAATCTTCGGTGCACATCCCGCTTTTGGCATTTACAATTCCGCAAAGATTCACTGTTGGAGGCCTGTTTTCAAGTCTGACCTTATGGGCTCTGTTTAATAAAGTGTAAATATCACTACCCTTCAGGTTTAATAATGTTTCAGCCTCTTCTATTGTAATTGGTGTAGTCATAACGGTCCTTCTGATTATCTAATATCTTTTATTTCTCGAACATTAAAATTTCATTCATAGAGCCAGTTCTGAAACCTTCAAGATCCAGAGTCACAAATTTATATCCACGATTTTTTAAAGACTTGACAATAGCCTCTCTTCTCTCTTTTTCTAAAACAACAGGTATATCATTTTCTAAAAATTCAACACGGCACAGCTCCTCATAATCTCTTACTCTCAACTGTTTAAAACCCATATTAAAAAGGTCATTCTCAGAGTTCTCAATGCGGGAAAGTTTTTCAGAAGTAATTACACTGCCATAAGGGACTCTTGAGGCCAGACATGCAAATGCGGGTTTGTCCCACGATGGCAATCCCATACTTTTTGAAAGCAGTCTAATCTCATTTTTTGTAAAACCAAGTTCTAGAAGCGGAGACAAAACATCAAGTTCTTTTGCCGCATTTATTCCTGGTCTGTAATCACCGGTGTCATCAGCATTGCTGCCATCAAGTATGTATAGGCATCCCTCTTTTTTTGCCACCTCAATAACATTTTTAAAAAGCGTCTCCTTGCAGGTATAACACCGTGAAACCGGATTTGTATAAAAGCTCTCTTTTTCCAGTTCATTGGTCTTTGTAAAAATTAATCTGGCACCAATTTTTCTAGAAAATTCAATAGCATCTTTTTTTTCACGTTCAGAATGAGTTTCAGAAATTCCAACAACCCCGATTGCTTTATCCCCTAAAGCCTCAACAGATGCGGCGAGCAAAAAAGTACTATCCACTCCCCCGGAATAACCAACAGCAACAGATTCAAGTTTTTTTAAATAGGAGATGAGATTGTTGTATTTATTTTGCAGAACCTGCAAAGAAGTTTCCATTTCAACCTCCACCCATAATAGTTATGATCTCAATATTATCCCCGTTTTTTAACAATGTGCTGTTATAAAGATCCTTTGATATTACATCCTTATTAAGTTCCACAATTATCATTGGATTTTTAATATGGAGCCCCTCCAGCAATGACGATATATTTAAATTATCGTCAAACTCTTTGTCTGTTCCATTTACTTTTAGTGTAACCATTGTATTAATCCTGACTGTTTAAATCAGCCTATAAACCCTCTGTCCCAATCCTTAAAAACGGGATCAAATCCTAAAGTTATAAGATCCTGCTCCACCTGTTTTGGAGTTCTCATATCATCAATTCCAAATTGGGCACCACTGCTATTGCCTGCACTGTACCCTCCAGGTTCAGTTTTAGAACCTGCAGAAAACATTGTTGCTCCAATATTTAATAAATTATTTCTAAAATCCTGATTTTCCCTTGTTGAGATAACAATTCCCGCATCATTTAAAAACAGTCTTGATGCAATAATTATCTGCACAAAATCCCTGTCAGAAACCGGATGGGGTATTGTAAAATCCGAAGGGGTGTGATGCAGTCTCGGCATACCCATCAGTATCTGACTTTTCCAGTAATTATTCTCAAGATATTTACCGTGAAGACCCATTAAAAAAGCATCCATACGCCAGGGGGAAAGTCCCCAGAGAACACCAATATTGAGCTTGCGCATTCCAACATTACCAGCACGGGAAAGGGCATTAAGCCTGTAATTAAAATCCTCTTTAATACTCTGCCGGTGAAGGTTATCATAAATATTTCGATTATAAGTTTCCTGATAAAGAGTGACTCCATCAACCCCTGACTCCATGAGTTTTTTATAATCATCCTCATCAAGAGGAGGGACCTCCACAGTCACACTTGGAAACATCTTTTTTAATTCCCGTGTAATCGCTGTCAAATATTCTACACCAGCATCTCTTCCTGTACCGCTAACAAGAAGAATCTGCAGAATCCCCAGCTCTTTTAAAACTCTGGCCTCCTGTAATATCTCATCCATGCCAAGGGTAACTCTTTTAATTTTTTCACTCTGCTTAAAACCGCAGTAGGGGCAGGTTCCCTTACATTTATTTGAAACATATAACGGCGCATACAAATTAACAGCATTGCCAAATCTCGCCCTTGTAATAGTGTGAGCCTTGCCTGCCATCTCTTCAAGAATTTCTGATGCCCCTTTAGAGAGCAGCAGAGCAAAGTCCTGTGGCGATTTCTTAGGAGCTAAAAGAGCTTTTTTAACAGGTTCAGGATCTTCATTTTTTAGAAGTTCATTAAATAAATCTAACGATTGAGACTCAAAAATTTCACTTAAAGAATTCATCTTATAAAACCGGTTAAAGGACTGGACGCTGATGCGACAGGGCTTGATGCTCCGGGACCGGAGAGAAAAGCAATTCTACCCGCTTCCACACCTAGTTTAAAAGCTCTTGATATTGCTACGCTGTCATTTGCAATAGCCAGAGCCGTATTAACAAGTACTGCATCAGCCCCCATCTCCATGGCTTCGGCTGCATGACTTGGCAAACCCAGGCCGGCATCAACAACAACAGGAACAATAGCCTGATCAATTATTATCTGGATAGCATCTCTTGTACGAATGCCCATTCCGGTTCCGATAAGAGAACCTAGTGGCATTACCGTTGCAGCACCTGCATCCTGAAGGTGCCTTGCAAGTATAGGGTCAGCAGGCATATAGGGAAGTACGGTAAAACCCTCTTTAACAAGAATACGAGTCGCTTTTAAAGTTTCAATGGGACAAGGAAGAAGGGTTCTTGGATCAGGAGTGACTTCAACTTTTATCCATGAAGGAAGTCCTCCGGCTCTTGCAATCCTTGCAAGACGAACAGCTTCTTCAGCATCTCTCGCACCTGAAGTATTTGGAAGTATAAGATATTTATCCATATCGAGAGCATCTAGCATGTTATCAGCAGGAGCATCCAGATTTACTCTTCTTAAAGCTACTGTTACAATTTGTGCCCCTGATGCCTCCACAGACTGACGCATTATATCAGCATTTTTAAACTTGCCTGTTCCCACCATTAATCTTGATGAAAAAATTCTATCTCCAATTTTCAATTTGTCATTCATATTCATTCACCGGTAAAATAGGACCATCTCCAAGCATTGCAAGAACTGATCTGTTTGCTTTTTTAGCAATATTATCATCCACCTCAATTCTTGGTGAAAGATCTTCAAGGGACCATAGAATTTTTTCAATATCGATCTTCTTCATATTGGGACATACAGCTTTGGGATTAAGAGGTATAAATGTCTTTTCCGGATTCTCTTTTCTCAGCCTGTGCAGAATACCAATCTCTGTACCTACAATAATTGTTTCAGCAGTTGATTTTTTTGCATAAGAACACATCTGACCCGTACTTAAAGCTTCATCAGCTGCCAGACAGACCTCTTTTCGACTTTCAGGATGAACAATAACAGGTGCGTCCTTGTATTCTTCACGAATTTTTTCCACCATTCGCAATGTAAGACGGGCATGGGTTGGACAGTAGCCGTTAAAAAGAATAATATCCCTTTTGGCAAGTCGGCTCACATGCCCTCCAAGATACTGATCCGGAACAAAGATAATCTCCCTGTCTTTAGGAATTCTATTTATAATATCAACAGCATTTGACGACGTACAGCAAACATCGCTTACAGCTTTAACTTCTGCTGTACTGTTTACATAACATACAACAACCGCACCAGGATGTTTCCGTCTGAGATTGATAACATCAGCCGCTGAAGCCATGTCAGCCATAGGGCATCCGGCATACTCATCAGGAAGGAGTACAATTTTGTCAGGGTTGAGCATTTTAGCCGTTTCAGCCATAAAATGAACTCCGCAAAAAACGATTACATCCTCTTTTAAATCAATTGCCTTTTTAGCCAGCTCCAGTGAATCTCCAGTAAAGTCTGCAATATCCTGAACTTCTTCAATTTGATAATTGTGAGCAAGTATTACAGCATTACGATCTTTTTTTAATTTTTGTATTTTTTCAGTAATAGATTCTATTTTTTTAACCATGGTGAAATTATATCCTCTTGCTAAATTCCCCATTAACACACTTCTCTGGGAGAATAATCATGAAAAACGTGCAAGGTCAATCTGCACTCTGTTTATCATTAATAATACTTACACAAAAAAATGCAACATAAGCTTGTATAGTGCTGTTTTTATTAGTTTTTACAATTACAGCGCTTCCAAAAATATTGGTTAAAATAAAAAATAAAATAACTGCTTAAATCTAACAATAAAAATAAATATCACAGATATACACTTTTTATATGTGAGCGTCTTGACACTCTAATTGTGCTAATTTATACTTCGCAACGTAATTTTGTTTCACAAATCATTGTTTATTTTGAATAAATTGTGAACATAAGCGAAAAGTCACCAGCGCATTTTGCGCAGAAAGACGCAGGTGTTTTCATGAGGCGTACCCCAATTATTTTATTACTGACTGCTATGGTTTTATCTGTATTTGTTATTACAAGTTGCCGTGATGAGACAGATCCCCAATACAATGTGGATCTTCTTTACGATCGGCCATGGAGGGAGCAGGCCCTCAAGAACATTCAGGATATGTTCAGCAAAGCAATGCAGGAAAATGGCAACGACTTAAATAATCCCAAGGTTAAAGAGATAACTGAGGTTTTTATTCCGGGTCTCACAAAAGCTTTTATGGATTTCAAAAGAGATCCCGCAAACCGTAAAATCATGATTGAGCTTCTTGCTCAAATGAATGACCCCAGAGCCTCAGAAGTTTTTCTTGAAGGCCTGACTCTTGAAAATACGGCTTCCGCTGACATGTTTACAGTTGCGGCAAATGCTGTACAGAGACAAAAAATGGCAACAGCGATTCCCAAATTACTCGAAGCATGGAACAAAATTAAAGCTGCGAGAGCTGCAAAACCTGGAGGTGCTTTTACTCCAGCCGAAAACGTAATCGCACAGAGCTTTATATCATCTTCTTCAGCTATCATTGTTGCTAATCCCACAGCCTCTCAAAAAGATGCTGTGGTAGCTGCACTTATTGAACTGGTTGATACTCCTGATACAAAACAGGAACTCCGTCTTAATATGACAGCAATGAAAGCATTGGGACGAATTGGTGATGCAAAGGCTGTTCCTGTTCTTATCAGAGGAATTGCTCAACGAGGTGTTCGTCAGCCCATCGCACTTGGTGAGATTGCTTTTTCTGCATTACAACAGATTCATGACAGAGATGCAGTTGTAAATGGAATTTTAGCTTTTGCAAAAGGGGAAGATAAAGCTTTTAATGCAGCATATGCAAATGAGCTTAAAAATGATCCTCTTATGAAAAACCCTCTCTGGTTTATTCAACAGGCAACAACATTTCTTGGAATGCTTAATTACAGTTCTCCCAAGGTTCTTGAATTCTTAAAATCAGAATTCAACCATATGGAACCAGATGAGCTCGACACAAAAACTGCAGGACTTGAGCTTCAGGTTCAGCTTGAAAATGCTGAAGCCTGGGCAGTTATGCGTCGTAACTGGGCAGCTGTTGCTCTTGCACAACTTGGTGATACTTCAATTATGGATCAGCTGGTTGACCGCATTAAGTTTAAAGGTAAAAGTCTTGATATTCCTCTTGAAGAAGCAGTTGGCTACTTTCAGGCTATGGGAGATCTTCTCGTTCCTGAAAAAGCATGTCCTGTTATGAAAAAAGCAGTTGCAGGAGCTGATGACTCCCTTAGAGATAAACTTTTCTACAATGCATCAAAAATGTGCGGCACTGAATTTAACGCTCCTATGGATAGTGCAATTAAAAAGATTGATTGTAAAAAAATTGTAAAAGAGCGTTTCCAGGGTGAAGGTTCTGAAGAAGAGGTTAAACAGGCCACCAATGAATGCCAGGTAATGATTAAGCGTATCGAAGAATATAAAGATCGCATTAAATTCGGCGAAGAATGTAAAGAAAATCTGGACTGCTATTTAAAAGTTATTGCTGATTACTCAAATAAAAATGTTGAACGTGCAATTCTTACTGCATATCGCATAGCAAGAGATGATAACAGCAAGAGAGATAAGGTTGTAAATGTACTTATAGACAACCTCGGAAATCCATCAAAAGTTGCAGTTACTTCATCTATTATGGCACTTGACCATCTTACACCTAAAGGCGGGGAGCAGCTTGTTGAAAAAATCAAAGACGTGTATGCAAACTTTGCACGCCAGTCAACTTACAAAGATCGCGCAAGACTTCTCGAGGCCTTTATCGGTCACGTAAGATGTCGCGGTCTTCAAAAATAAATACCCCCATTCTTCAAATCTCCTAAAATAGCGTTCTATTCTGAAGTCAGAAATTATTATTTTAAAAAATCATAATTTTATACGATACTGAAAGCCAGGAGAGATGAGTGTCAACCTTTGTGATTTTCATAGCAGTCATCCTGACTTTTAATACATTAACGAACCGAAGAGGGTAAACCCGTTTATGCAAGTGACGATGAGACAAAGACAACTGCAGGAGCAAATAATTTTAACAAGATGTAACTATGTCTATGTCCTGAACAATTACACTTGCCATTAAGACGAAGTATTATTTTATTACGATAATCAGTAATTCTTTCCCAACGATGATAACTTTCGATGACAACTTTTTAGAAGAACCTGGCAATACCTATTCTCTTGATTTCTTTTTTGCAGAGAGACACACTGTTCAGTCCACATTTAGAATCGAAACCACCATTTCAGATCTTTCAGTAATAATTCTTGATTAGTAACTTTGGGCCGTCTATTTTTTTGAAGCCAAAAGCTCTTTTATTGAACCGAGAGCTCCAAGTGAAGTACTTGCTTCGTAAGGAATGAAAATTTTATCACCTTCAGAAGTGGTAAATTTATTAAAAACTTCCAGATAACTGTTTGCAATTAAAAATTGAACAGTAAGAGCCGGAGCGCCAACAACACTGTTTATCTGACTGATAGCCTCTTTTTTTGCAGTAGCTACCGCAAGAACAGCTTCTGCTTCACCTTGTGCTCTTAAAATCTGTTCTTCTTTTCGACCCGCAGCCATATTAATTGTCTCAGTTTTTATTCCTTCAGAACGTGCAATTCTCGCCTCTTTATCACCCTGAGCTTCCAGAACCTTTGCTCGACGCTCACGCTCAGCCTGCATCTGTTTCTCCATTGCATTCTGGATATCTTTTGGAGGCATAATATTTCTCAACTCGATGCGATTAACTTTCAATCCCCATTTATCAGTTGCTTCATCAAGAATTAATTTTAGTTTAGTATTTATTGAATCTCTTGAAGCAAGGGTTTCATCTAAATCCATTTCACCAATTACGTTTCTAAGTGATGTTTGTGCAAGCTGCGCCACAGCATTTGGAAGATTGGAAATTTCATAAGTTACTTTTATAGCGTCAGTAATCTGGATATACATAAGTGCATCTATGCGTATTGATACATTATCTTTTGTAATCACATCCTGTTCGGGAACATCTAAAACCGTCTCCCTGAGATCAATTCTTTTTGTATAGGTAACAAGGTTGTTTTTAATCCAGTAAATTGCCCGGGGCTGATCAAGAAAAGGGATAATTACATTAAACCCGCTATTTAATGTTCTGCTGAATTTTCCCAGACGTTCAACGATCATACATTGACTTTGCTGGACCACAACAGCACCTTTTACAACAACTGAAATTGCAAAGACAACTAGTGCCAGTGCTACAAAAATTCCAAAATCCATTATAATTCTCCTTTGTTATTATTCTTTATTTTCACTATTTTTTTTTCTGACAATTACTTTATTACCATCAAGCCGCTCAATTACAACTTTTGATCCCTTCATAATTACTTTTCCGTCTGCGCTTACTGCTCTCCAGCTGTCCCCATACAGTTTGACATAACCCTTATCCAGATCATTATTAACATCATCCTGAACAATACCGGTTTTACCAATCATATGATCAACATTTGTTTTAAGCTGAACCTTATTATTATTTAACGGGATAAATTTTCTAAACAAAACTAGAGAAAAAGTTATAGCAAGAGCCATTATAATCATCTGTGCCGTAATATTAGTTACAAATATTGACAACGGGGCTGTAGCTAAAATGCCTACACCAATAGGAAAAAGAACAAACCCCGGAACAGCAATTTCTGATATCATCATTATTACAGCAATAACAGTATAAATTTGCCACATTTCAACCTGTAAACCAAAAAAATTCATAGGATCTCCTGTTTTATAATAAGTAGAATAGTTTATAATAATAATTTAATTATCTGAATGATATCTTAAACTATTGTCAGGCACAACAATATTATAGTTTTGGGAAGTTTTATATTAAAACCTTACAATAATTAATCGATAAGTTTATAACCCTGACCATAAACTGTAAGTATATATTTAGGATGTGCCGGATTTTTCTCGATAGTACGACGCAGTTTTAAAATAAAATTATCAATCGTTCTATTTGTAGGATTTGCATCAAGTCCCCATACGGCATCAAGAATCTCATCTCTCGATACAGGCTCACCACGCCTCTCATCCAGAACCTGTAAAATGGCAGAGGCATAAAACCCTAAATCAGTTGTAATATCACCATTTATTGCGGCGTAGGTATCAAGATTTATCTGACAGGTGCCAACAGTAATAATTTTAGAAGAGCTCCGATCCTTTGCAGTCATGAGACGTCTGAATATAGCTCTCACTCTTGCCAGGAGTTCCCCTATTGAAAAAGGTTTTGTAACATAATCATCTGCACCGGCCTCAAGGCCACGAATAATATCATTTTCCTGGGATCTTGCTGAAAGGATCAGGATTGGTGTCCCATTATCATTTTTTCTAATTTCTTTACAAACCTGATAACCATTAATACCAGGAAGCATTAAATCGAGAATTATGAGATCAGGAAATAGTTCTTCGGCCATTTTAACCCCGATTTCACCTGTTGATGCTGACTCTACATTGTAACCTTCGAAAGTAAATGCATCAGTGAGACCAAGGACAATATCTGCCTCGTCTTCAATAATCAGAATAGTTTGTTTATTAAGGGTCATCTAAAATGTTAAATATCAAAAAAAGCTCACAACGTAAAGCAACATCAACCTTTTTATAATTAACAAGCAGTCATATTTGAGATAAAAAAAGTTTTATTAATAATATTAAATTCAACAATTTTACTTATTCAAATTGCAACTGCTTAATAAAATACTGTACTTATAACTGATATGTTTATATGAAGTTAATATGAAAAAAATAATAACATTTATACTGACTTTTTTGCTTTTATCAGCCTGTTCAGATCATGACAGTAAAAAAAATGCCATTAAAAACAATGCTTCAGAAATTCAGAAAGATGAATATATGAAGATTGAAAAGGCGCTTAACACAATTTCAGCAGGGGAAGAAAAAGGGTGGCTTGACAGACTTGAAAAGGTTAAAAGGTTGCATCTTGAAGATGAACAAATAAAAAATTTAAGAGAAGTGTGTGTCAACGCATATGAAAAATATGCTGATGCGCTATTGACTCTTAACAATGCAAAAATGCAGATAAAAACAATTACAAACGCTATTGAAAACAATCAGAAAGGTGATCTTTCAATATATCAGCTGGAAGCAAAAAAAGCTATTGAGCAGACTAATATTGCACTTGATGAATCTCAAAAGCTTATTGATGAATGTAACAGACGAAAAAACGCGCTTAAATCAAAATTTTTTTTATAAAATTGAAATATTTAGACCTGTAGACTGTTTTTAGCATTATGAAATTTAATAAGAATTCACACACATTTATTTTAATTTTTATTACAATATCAATTGTTTCCCAATTACTGTTTTCCTGTACTTCCAAGTCAGACAACACTACAAACGATTCAAAATCTCACGCAAATAGTCCAAAACCTCCTTTAATATCTGATAATTCAAAAAATATATTATTCAGCTGGTTTGAAGATAATCAGCCAAAAACAGCTACAGAGATTACTAAAATTCCAGAAACTGCAAGAAAAGAGGTCAGAGTTCAAGACCTTTCTGTTCCCCCTGAAAAAAGAGATCCCTCCTTTATATTTATTGCTGACTTAACTAAAAAAAATCCTGACAAATCATATTTTGTAAAAGTTTATGATCGAAAAAAATATGAACAAAAACGTCACCCCCGGACAAAAGAGAAACCCTCTGAAGATAAAGAGAATAATATTAAAATTGATTTACCTGTAATTTTATATGCAACAAAACATTGTCCCCATTGCAAACGTGCAAGAAAATGGCTCCTTGAAAATAACATTCCATTTAAAGAACTTGATATAGAAGCTGATCAAAATGCAGTTGCAAGACTGGAAAAATTAGGCTTGGAGCAAGGGGTATCCACAGGAGGGGTTCCCATGTTTGAAATTAACAACAGACTTATTCCAGGTTTTGACCCGGCAGCTGTAATAAAAGCTTTAAAAATGCCCCCTTTAAAAAGTTCACCGCCTAAAATCGTTCCTAAAAAACAACCCGCAGCTCCTGTAATTCCTCCAATTTCACCTTCGGGCGCAACAGTTATTTAATGTCCATACCCCAATACAAGTTTTGCAAATAAAAATCGTAGGCTGGCAGTTAACCTGAAGTTCCCGGAGCGATTTCCCTGAAAATGCAAAAAAAACGAGTATTTGGTTTCGATTTGCATGTAATTTTGTAGCCATG
>JAFGVO010000491.1 GCA_016937935.1 Deltaproteobacteria bacterium
CATGGCTACAAAATTACATGCAAATCGAAACCAAATACTCGTTTTTTTTGCATTTTCAGGGAAATCGCTCCGGGAACTTCAGGTTAAAGCGATTTAAGTTAATTAAAAAAAATATAAAATATTGAATTTCAAGTTGGACAGAAGACTTTATAAGTCCATAGTATATATTAGTGAATGAAACGTGTTCTGTGTTTATAATTTGTGTATGCACCGATTCAAGGAGGTTTTTCATGAAAAGTTTTTTCTATAGTTATAAATTAATATTTGCAGCAATTATTTCACTGTTTATTATATCCTGCAGCAGCGATAATAATTCTTCTGATTCAGGAGATACTGATTCAGTTGACGAAAACAAAAGTATTGAAATTTTTAGCTGGTGGACTTCTCCTGGAGAAGCCCAGGCGTTACAGGCTCTGGTTGATGTTTTTACTGATGATTATCCCAATGTTGACGTTATCAATGTAAGTGCAGAACTGGGCCATGGTCAGGATGCTAAAACGGTTCTTAATGAGCGTATGGCTGCTAATGATCCTCCTGATACTTTTCAGCTTGGACCAAGGGATTTACAAACATGGATAGAGTACGACGGAGATACATCTGATAACCGTCTTGTTTCACTTGATGAGCTTTTTAAATCTGAAGGATGGGACAAAGATTTTCCCAGGGAAGTTTTGGATGTTGTATCTTATAACGGGCATTACTATGCAGTTCCTGTAGGCATGCACAGACAAAATACTCTGTATTACAATACATCTTTAATTAAAAGTTCTGAGATACCAACAACAATTGAAGAACTTTTTACACTTGCTGAAAAGCTTAAATCTGAAGGTATAACACCTTTTGCGATAAGTGCAGGAACAGGTGGCTGGACTCTTGAAATTGCATTCTTTTCTATTTTGGCAGGTTCCCAGGGGGCTCAATTTCATTCTGATTTTTATAGTGGAAAACTTGATATGACTGATGACGCAAATGTTGCTAAATTAACAGCCGGTATTGATGATTATCTCACGTTTTTAACTTATACAAATGACGATGCAGGAGATCTTGGATGGGATGCGGCCGCCAAACTGGTTTATGACGGGGACGCAGCCATGTATATCCACGGAGACTGGGCAACGGGATATTTTACATCTCTTGGATGGAAACCGGGTGTTGATTTTAATGCTGTTCCAGTGACTGGTTCTGAAGATGAATTTATTTATGGTGTAGATGCGTTTGCATTGTGTAAAGATGCCCCGGATGAGCAAAATGCAAAGAACTTTTTAAAGGCAATTGGTTCTCCTGAAGCGCAAGCTGCTTTTAACATTATTAAAGGTTCAAGCCCTGTGAATCCGAATGTTGATACATCTGAATGGAATAGTCTTGCAAAAGCCACATTGGAACAACTTAAAAATGCAACAGTTTTACATAATGTGGAAGTCAACCAGTTCAGTGTTCCTGGGGCAACTGCAAAAGACGCCGCGACAGGTATTGCTGACCAGCTTTTAAACTTGTATACTGGAGATATTACAAAAGATGAGTTTATATCCTGGATTGTTGATAATTATAAAGCAGCAACTTCCGGCGAGTAATTTGTTATCATTTGATAAACTCTTTGTAACTGTAATATGACTGATAATGGACAAGGAAAAATGATACTTTCTACTGCTAAAAAATCTTATGCTCTGCTTGGGGTAATAAAATTATTATTTATATTTGTTGTACTGCAATTTCTTTTTTTTGTTTCATGCTCAGACAACGATTCTTCATCTGGTGATACAATAACTGTTGGATTGCTCCTTCCATTTTCGGGCAGTGATGCGGCATTTGGAAATAATTATGAGCGTTCAGTAATACTGGCAAAAGAAAAATTTAATGATGCAGGAGGTGCCGGGGGTAAAAAATTAGTTTTTACAACAAAGGACACCCACTCTAATGCAATGGATGCGGAAGATGCTTTTAACTCTCTGACTGAGAATAATCTGTTGACAATTATTGGGCCTGAAAATATTTCTGCAGCGGAATCAATAATTCCGAAGGTTATTAAAAATCAGCAGGTGCTTTTATCTCCTGTAATTTCGGGTTCATCAAAAATTGTATTGCCCCAGGATTTTAACTGGACAAGGCTGGCACCCTCATCGTCAATCATTTCAAGAGCTTTCGCCAATTATATATCTGATGAAGAAGATGAAGATATTAATATTATTTATTCAGAAGATGCTTACAACATTGATTTTGCTGATATTTTGTCTAACAGGTTAACCGCCCTTGGAGTGAAAATTGAAAATAAAATCCATATATCAGAGAACCAGCTGAGTTTTTCAAAAGAGATAGCAACTCTTGGTACTGCAAAAAGTAAAGTTCTTGTACTTGCCGCAGCAACAGCAACAGCTGCAAGGTTTATCAATGAATTATCCGGTTCTGAAAGTGAAACCAGCTGGGTGTGGTATTTGTCACCAACTTTAGAAACCCCGGTTCTGCTTCAAAATATATTTAATAATGCCCTTGAAGGAGCTATTGGTGCAGGTGTGGATGTTTACGACAAATCTGCAGATTTTGAAAAAGCGTATTTGAAAAGGTGGAACGATTATCCCTCTGATGGTGCATATTATTACTATGATGCGGCTTCAATTTTGGGATTGGCATATGCAAGAAGTATTTATTTAAAAGAAGAAATTACATATGAAAATATAACAGCCTCAATTATTGATATAACAACACCTTCAGGAATTCAGGTTCGCTGGAATGAAATTGATAAAGGTATTGAACTTATAGAAAAAGGCAGAACTATATATTATTCTGGTCTTACCGGGCCAATACTTCTTGATCGTAACGGACAGCAACAGGCAGCCCCAATGAAGCTCTGGACGATTTCCAGTGATAAGATTGAATACTATGACAGTTTATAAATTTAAATACACCAAATCTATTTATATCTCTAAACTAAAGATGATTTATTTAATTTTGATGTTGATATCATTTAGTTTTATTGCACAGGCGCAAACAGAATCAAAGGACAGTGATACCGAAACATCACAGGACAGTGGCACAGTAACATCACAGGACAGTGGCACAGTAGCATCACAGGACAGTGGCACAGTAACATCACAGGATAGTGACACATTAAATATTGATACTGACAGTAAAATGGATAAATCAGCAGATGATTTGCCTGAATCAGGAAGCCTTGACGCTGCAAGAGGGGCTGAAGAAGACAGTTCAACTGCCCTTATGATGTCCATGTCACTTGAAGAACTTTTGGCAACTCCTGTAACTGTTTGGTCAGCATCTAAAACTGAGGAATCTATTGAAACTGCTCCCTCGGTTATTGAAGTTGTAACTGCTGATGATATGCGCCTGTGGGGTTTTCAGACCGTAGGAGATGTTCTTGAGAATCTTACGGGATTTTACGTTGTTGATAATCATATTATACCAAATGTTTCAGTAAGAGGTATTTCAGGCGGTTTAGGCTCAGAAAGTGGAAACATAAAATTGATGATAAACGGCAGAACTGTAGCTTTTAGAACTACTGCCGGAAACTGGTTTGGAGCTGAGTTAATTCCATATTCAGCAATAGATAGAATTGAGATAATCAGAGGGCCTGCATCGGCGCTTTACGGTGCTGATGCATTTCTTGCAACTATTAATGTTATTTTGAAAAAACCTGAGGATTTGCAAGGAGCAATTATTCATGGAGCACTTCAGGCTCAGACTGATAAATCCAATAGTGTTGAATCTTTTTTTGATCTTGATAATCAGTATGATATTGTTGGCGGGGCGCAAATAGGAAAGTTTGGGTTTCTACTCTCTGTTGGTGGAGAACATAATAATCGCACAGGCTTAAATCTTCCGTCTTCTTCTCCTGCTCCCCTTATTCCGGAATATAACAGTGGTAATACCCAGGCAGCTGACCTTACTCATGATTCAAATGTTTTTTATAGTGAACTTTCTTATATTGGAGACAAAGGCACATTAAGAATAAGTGGACTTACATCAACAATTTTAAGGGATGGAGAATTCAGTCACTGGACTCAATTATCAAAAGGTACTGACCAGACAGGAAGAAGTGTAGGAACTGTAATTAATCTTAATCAGACAACTCTGGGAATTGATGGTGATTTTAAAGCCTCAGAAAATGTAAATCTGACAATGAATCTGTCATACTTTCAAGGCAATCCTCTTGGTGATGACAAAATTGAGGTAGCCAGCGATCTGTTTTATATAAAACGAGATTTTAAATATCAGGGAATCAATGGTGTGGCTGAAGTACATCTGACCCCTATAAAGTCTTTAAATCTTGTGATTGGCAGTGAAGTTTTATATGATCATGAAACACTTCAGAAAAATAACAGGATTGATAAAACAACCGGTGAAAATCTTGGTATAATTTCTTTTTCATCTGTAAAAACTGTGGATTTGATAAATCCAGGTTTCTATCTTCATGCAAATTATGACGCCATACCGGAATTCTTAAAACTTACAGGAGGAATAAGGTACGATTATCACAATGTTTACGGGAGTAAAATAACAGGGCGTGCTGGTACTATCTTTTTATGGAACAGGTATTTCAGTACCAAACTTCTTTACGGAAGTGCTTTTAAAGCCCCTTCTCCTCAAATGCTATATGCAACACCTTTACAACCGGGGGATATAATTGGAAACGAGAAACTCAAGCCACAGTATGTGCATACTGTTGAATTGTCACCGACTCTCCATTTGTTAAAATATTTTGTTTTGAATACTACTGTTGCTTATAATCAGATTATTGATAAAACCGAATTTGTATCTCAGGGTATAAATATAACAGCTGATAATGTGGCTAAAATTCATGGACTCTCTTTTGAAACAACATTGAGTGCAAATTATAAGAAAATTCTAAAGTCATATATTAGTTTTGATCTTCAGCATGTAATAAAAAAAACCGGACAGGAAGGTTATCAGGCAAGGCTTATTGGAGACGAAAACACAATTTCACCTCCTTGGATTTTAAGAGGAGGCATATCCTCTGCTTTACCGTTTATATCAAAAGTTCCAGTTAGAGTTACTTCAAGAATTATGGTTGTTGCTCCAAGAAGAGCATCAGGAGACAATATTGTCCAAAATGGCTCTTCATACAAACTTCCTGCATATGCAAAGTGGTTTGCATCAATTGCTCTACCTGATATGGAATTGTTGGATGACTGCAAAACCAGTTTTAGTATCAGTGCATATAATCTTTTAGATTCCAAAGGTCCGGATCCCGGATTTTCAGGAGTTGATTATCCTCTGCAACGCAGACGTATTATGCTTGAAATGATACAGACATTTTAACAGGCGTGTCTTATTCAACAAAAATTTCTTTTATTAAATCTGTCTCATCTGCGCGTCCTGTTAAAGTTGACCAGCCTCCAATTTTTGTGTTGGAGTCAGAAAATGCCATATTGTTTAAAAATGAAGGAACATCTTTAAATGGAAGAAGTTTTTCAGGCAGCCCATTTGCGGTTATTACGGTCTCTTTATTTAAAGTTGTACTTGTTGATTCTAAAACATTAAAAAAAGACTCAGTTGAAAAATGAAGATTTAAAAAGAGGCCGGCAAAAGTAAATACGGGTTCAATAACTGTTAAGTTTAAATCTTTTGAATTTTCCATTTCAAGAGTTTTTGCTGCTGTCTTCTGTTCGTGTTCAAAAATCCACTCACGTTCATCTTTAGATAAAATGGATTCAATCTTGCCACTCTCAATATTTAAAACAAAGTAGCCTGACTCCCATTTATTATTTTCACTATCGCAACTTTCAATGTATTCTGAATAGCTTGTAAACAGATAGATCCCAACCTGTGCAAGAGGTAGAAAGTTTAATTTATAATTTTTGAAAGCGGATAAATCTTTTTCAAACAGAGCATTGTCTCCAATATTAAGATTTGTTGAATTTTTCGAATCAGTTAACTGTGGATAATCGATTTGTATATTCTTATCAGAAGGGGGGCATTTGCCTTCATAGTTATTTTTTTTAAAGGCATTACAATCGCAGAGCTGAACACTTTTTGTAATTTCCTGAAGTTTGTATAAATTTTTGGATGCGATAATGAAAAGGCCATCTGCCGAAGCTTTTACAGATGCATCGCTACTGTTTCCTTCAACAAGAAATGTTACTGGTTTAATTTTTTCAGTTTCAGCCCATACAATATAGCGACCGGTACTTTCAGATGCAGATATTACCATACCGGCTGCAATAGCCTGAGCCGGATCTATTCCCTCTGGCAGTATATTTTTCTGGCATGAGGTTATTGATATTAAAAGGAGTAATATCCCTGTGAAGGATAAAGTTATTTTATGCATGACTAAATTGGAATTAGGCTTTTGCCGCCTTTTCTTTTTCAATTTCGCTTCTTACTTCTTCCATATCAATTTCTTTAACTTTTTCGATTAGATCTGCAAAAGCAGGAGCTGGAAGTGCTCCGGGCTGCATAAAAATAAGAATTCCTTCTCTAAAAATTGCAAGAGTTGGAATAGAACGAATGCCAAATTGAGCAGCAATTTCCTGCTGTGCTTCTGTGTCACATTTCGCAAAAATCATTTTCTCATTATTATCAGAGGCTTCTTCAAATACTGGTCCGAACATTTTACAGGGACCACACCATTCTGCCCAGAAATCAATAAATAGAGTATCACTGGATTCAATTAATTCTTCTAAATGTTTAGTTGATGTTAAATTTACTGTTGCCATTTTTACCTTTACTTTCTTGATGTTATCGTTTCAACAATTTGATAGCGTTATCTTTTATTAATTGCAATCATTATCTGACTGCATGTTATTCTCAACTATATGAGTCTTATTTATGCAGTTGGGTGTCATTTTTAATTATTTCAGTATAAAAAGTTCCCGATTGAAATAATAAATAGATAAAGATCGTTCTTTATTCCAGTTAATTGACTTTTGTGTCGATAAATTAGTACCTCTTGTAAAGTCTATGAAGGAGACAAATTATATGAAAAAAATTATATTTACTATTTTCGCAATATCTATGGGGCTCTCTTTTGCTGCATGTCAGCCTGATTATCCAAATTGTAAAAAGGATTCTCACTGTCATGCCGGGGAATACTGTGTCAATAATCTGTGTCAGCAATGCAAAGACAACGGTGACTGTGGAGAAGGCTCAGAGTGTGTAAACGGAGGATGCAGTGAGATTTTAAATTATTGTGCAGAGAATAGCGATTGTGCCGGAGGTCAGATTTGCCGTAATAATACATGCGGGCCATGTCTTCAGAATTCTGATTGTCAGGATGAAAATGTCTGTGTTGACGGTTTATGTTTAAAAGCTGAGTGCCGTGCAGATGGTGAGTGCCCTGCAGGACTTTATTGCATAAACTATAAGTGCAGCGTGGATGAGAGTAGAAATTCAGATTTGGGAGCAGGTGACTGTGAGCTGAATCCGGTTTATTTTGATTTTGACTCAACAGAAATTTCTGACCAGATGAGAGATGTTCTTGATGATAATTTTGCCTGTCTACAAAAAAGAGGCGGACGAGTAACATTAGAGGGGCATTGTGACTCACTTGGTACTACAGAGTATAATATGGCTCTTGGTGAGAGAAGGTCAAGAGTTGTGGGTGATCTCCTTAAACGTATGGGGGCTGCCGCATCAGATCTTAAAATAATTTCTAAAGGTGAAGAAGAGGCCACAGGCTCTAACGAAACAACACGTCAGAAAGACAGGAGAGTTGATTTTAAATAATGATGAATGCTAATTTTAAAATTGGACCCTTTATCTCGTTATTTTTCGTACTTTTTTTAAACGGCTGTTTTTTGTGGACTACCAGGGATGACGGAGAAACAATGAAGCAGGATGTTGACCATTTGGCAGATAGACTGGATAAGCTTGAACATGATGCTGACAAAGGGCGTAAAGAGCTTGCTTCTATGATTGAGAGAGCCCAGAAACAGGTAAGGGACATGGAAGACACTCTTAGCAAGGCTACCAGAGTTCTGGCACGAAATTCTGCCGATTTTGGTGCAGAGATGGAAGAAGTTAAAAATGAGCTGGCCAGCTCCAGAGGTGCAGGGGCAGAAATCCAAAATGAACTTGAGCTTCTCAAGGCAGACCTTGAAAAAAGCAATAAAAAAATTATTGATGTTGCCCTTGCCGCAGGTCTTGATTTACCTGTTGATGAAGATAGTGTTCCCAAGACTGAGTCAGAGCATTTTGATAAAATTAAGAGTTCATTTTCAAAAGAGCGTTATGGGGAATCACGATCACTTGCAATTCTTTATCAGGATCGTTATCCAAAAGGAAAAGATTTGGACGAGGTTCAACTTATTGTCGGCAAGTCATATATACTTCAGAAAAAATATTCAAAGGCTCTTGGTGCATTGAGAAGATTTGTAGATCTTTTTCCTAAAAGTAAACATAATGCTGAAGCTCTCTATGAAATGGGAAATGCATTTTTTATGTTAGGAGATTGTACAGATGCCAATGTGCTCGCTGATACAGTAATTTCCCGTTATGCAAGTTCGCCATTTGCTGAAAAATCTAAAAAATTGAAAGAGGAGATGGTAGAGCGTCAGGCCAGATGCACAAGTTAGAATCCTTCATCAAGGTCTCTTATATTCTGATTTATTTTTTCAATATTCCCGGCGTTCTGATTTGATTGAGACATGGATTTATAAATATCCAGAGCCTGCTGCCAACAGCTTCTTGCCTTTCCTTTATTGTGTAGCTCTTTCCATACCACCCCCATATTAGTATAGGATACAGCAGCTTTTGACATGGCATTTCCCTTGTATCTCATATATATTTCAATGGCTTTTTCATATTGCTCAATTGTGAGTTCTTTTTGGTAGAGCTGGTAGGCCATTTGAGCAGCTTCGTAATGGGCATCTGCTTTTTTAATGCATGGTTCGTCAACATCTTTTAAAGAATCTGCAGCCTGAAGGTAGAGATTGAGAGCATCTTCAATCCTGTTTTCAGATTGAGCCATTCCCGCTTCACCCATATAGTGATTGTAATATTCCATTGCACTTGGAGCTATCTGTGCCTCTGTTTCCTGTCCATCTCCTGTTTTAGCCTGAGAAGCCCCGCATCCTGATAACAATAAAATGGCACCGGTTAAAATGATTATAAAAAAAACATCTTTTTTCATGGTGAACCCTTTCTGGTCTTAAAGAATATGATATTAATAATAACAACTGATTTTTTTTATTCAACATATTATTATTAACACTTGGATATTAGTTGTCTTAATGACCTTTATTTGCTGAAATTATTTATAAATTATAATTAAGACTGTTCTTGTGTATCTGATGTTTTTTCACCGTAATAAGATCCGCGGTAGTAGTGATAATATCCACCTTTTCTGGTTACTGAACCATTAATAATGAGTCCTTTTATAATATCAGTTTTCAAATAACTGTTAACTGCAAGTTTGAGGGCTGATTTTTTACATTTTTTGGGTCTTACAGCAAAAAGCATGAGATCTCCAAGTTTGGAGATTACAAGAGAGTCTGCAATTAGAAGTGGTGATGTATCTAAAAGGACATAATCGTAGTCCTCTCTCCATTTTAAAATCTGTTTTGCAAGAGTTTCAGAAGCAAGAAGTCGCTGTGATTCGGGAGGGTCGTATCCTGCAGTTACGACTGTTACTGCAAATTCATCAATTTTATGAGATATAAGTTCTTTATGACCGGCAAGAAAGTCTGAAATGCCAGGAGATCTTGGAACCGACCATATTCGGTGTTGAGTAGGACGTCTAAGATCAAGGTCTGCCAAAAGCACTCTGTTTCCGCCTTTAGCCAGCGCAATTGCAAGATTAGATATTACAGTAGATTTACCCTCCGAAGCTTCAGATGATGTTATTTGAATAACTTTAATATTATGCTCTCTTGTGTTTGTAAATTCCACATTTGTTTTAAGGGTCCGAAAAGCTTCTGCAGCTGGACCTTTGGGAAATTTCCATATTTGTTTTATTACAGGGATGTCAGATGATGTGAATCCAAGAGTTGCTATATCAGGTATAACACCATGAATTGGAAGATTTGTAATATTTTTAGCTTCATCTTCGTCCTGAACTCTGGGGTCAAGTATTCGCTTGGCATATACCGTAAGAATTCCAAGTAAAAATCCTGCAAGAATTGAAGACAAAAGGGTGCTTACTCGTGCGGGACTCTGTTTTTTATACGGTGTATAGGCAATATCAATTATTCGTTTATCAGTAGTAGTTGAAGCTCTGATTATTCTTGATTCTTCAAGTTTTGTCAGAAGAAAGACATACATTCTCTGGTCTACATCCTGATTTCGTCTCAGTGTGGCAAGGGCTCTCTCTTTTTTTGGAAACCCTGCAAGGTGTTCCTGAATACCTGAAAGAGCAGAATCTATCCCTTTCTGGTGCTGAATTATTTGTTTCCTTGAGGCTTTAATGTATTGATTTATCTGATCCCTTACTCTGGTAATTTCACGATTCAATTTTATTACACCCGGGTGTCTTGGTGTAAAGTCAGCCAGCATTGACTCTCTTTGAAGCTGAAGCTGGTGAAGTGATGCAATATCCTGACCTAAAACAGGATCATCAGATAAAAAGCTTCCGGTTATTCCTGAATCATTTCCACTTAGAGAAGCATTGTTTATATCAAACGATATTTTCTTCATCATATCTTCTTGAATTTCCAGTTTCTGCATATTAACACTTAGTGTAGAGCTCTCTTCTATAAGTGTTTTAGCTTGCTCCGGAAGGAGTATCGCTCCGTTTTCTTCAAGAAAATTTTGAAGAGAACTCTCTGTTTTTTCCAGAGATTTTCGAACGTTTACAATTTGATGTTCAATAAAATCAGCCCTTTTTTCCGCTTGTTCAGTTCTCCAGTTTAGAGCAAATGACATATAGGAATTCATGATTGAATTGATAAACCTTTTAGCGATTAACCGGTCTTGATGAACAAAAGATATTTTCACAAGATTGGTCGCTTTTCTGTCACCTATAGTTCTTATGGAGAGGTTTTGTTTAAGATTGTCATAAATTCTGTCATCAGGAATAATTGTTACTGGAATTTTTTTTACTGCTTTTTTTTTATTAAGTCCGTTATATGTAAAAGAGATTCCGTGGCCGTAAAAAGTGTCTCCTTTTTTAAGTATACTTTTTTTGTTGTTCAGCACTACCTTTAGAGTACCATCTTTTAATGTTTCAAAAATTGCGTCAACTGGCGTCTCATTCCAGTCCTCAATGGTTAATGATGATATTATCTGCCTAAGGTTACCAAGGTCTTCATTTATTGGAGATTGTCCAAAAAGTGAAATATGATAGTTTAATGTAAATGTAGAGGCCGGCATAGAAATGTTCAGGTTCAGCCTGTGTGCGGCATCTGTAAGAATTTTTCTGCTGCCAAGTATTTCAACTTCTGTTTCGGCGGGAGATGTTGCAGTCATTCCAGACATTTCAACAAGTGCTCCGACAGCAGGGTTATCATCTTCAGTGGTCACTTGAATAATTCCCTCTGCTTTATACGTAGGTACCACTGTTAACAGATAGATTGCTGCCAGAAAAATTACCAGGAGCATGGGAATTACAAATGATATCCAGTCGTCAAGAAGCAGTTCAATCCATTGGGTAATTGAAAATGTATCACTGTTATCATATGTTTCATAGTTTCGATTGTCGGATGTATTCATGGTTTTACCCGATCGTAAACACTGGTTGCATGGTCAAGTCCAATAAGGAATGGGAGAATTTGAAGCATGTATCTGCTAAGAGTGGTAAGTCCGGTTGGTTCAATAAAAATTCTGTCTCCTGGTTGAAGCCATATTTGGTCACCATAAACAAGAACTGCATCATATTTAATCGTATAAATTGTAGGCTCCTGCCAACTGCCTCTTATTACCCTTATTTTATTTTTTTTTGCCTGTACCGGGTTTAAGCCACCGGCTTCAGCAATTGCCTGTCCGAGGCTTAATCTGTTGGATATAATTTTTATAGCTCCAGGCTCTTTGACTTCACCTAGTACATAAACAGTCTGATCAGCGGAGCTTGGAATATAAATGAGATCTTGATCATTCATATAAATATTTCTTGAGGTATCTCCTCTTAAAAGAATGTCCGCGATATTTATTGGTAATAGAGTATTGTTTCTTATTATATATGCTCTTTCAAGATTTCCTTCAGGAGGAACCCCTCCGGCCAGAGCGATTCCTTCAAGTAGAGTAGTGTTACCGTCAACAGGAAAAACCCCGGGTTTTCTAACAGCACCTAGAACGTAGAATTTTTTAGATTTATATTGAAGGATATCAACAGAAATTTCAGGTTCAAGTATGTAATTAGCAAGATGTTCTTTAAAAATATCAATAAATTCAGGTATTGTGTAACCTTCTGCTTTTACTCTTCCGATTATTGGCACATAAATATATCCATCCTTTTTTACGATAGTTCCAACTATCCCTTTATTAAAATCTCTTGGGGATGAAAGTTCTTCGTGATTTAGAACAATTATGTTTAAAACATCATTTGGGCCAATTCTGTAAATATCTTCCTGGGTTGGAAGTGTAGTTGAAACATGATCAACTTTAAGATCATCTTTATTTATTCCACTATTATTTTCTGCATTTAATAAATCCTGAAGATCTCCCTCTTTGACATTTTCCATTGATTCAGGATTTGTTCGGCCTGCACATGCTGCAAATAAAAATACTAAGAGTCCAATAAGACTTTTGAATA
>JAFGVO010000492.1 GCA_016937935.1 Deltaproteobacteria bacterium
CCGATTAGCAAAAAGGTCTCTTTTTTTTAAAGAGGCCTTTTTTTTCAAGTTTGAAACCATCTATTGGTTCAAATTATATAAAGTTTTAATGACTAGAATATTACTTACAAACGATGATGGCATAGATGCAAAGGGTCTATTAAGTTTAAAACTTGAACTTGAAAAAATACCAGACGTTGAACTTTGGATTGTCGCCCCTGATTCTCAGCGCTCCGCCTGCAGTCATGGCATGACACTTTCAAAACCTGTTTCTGTACAAAAGCTCCACTCAAAAACATATTCCCATAGCGGACTGGTTGCTGACGGCGTATATCTCGCTATTTATCACCTTATGAAATCACCACCGGACATAGTTGTTTCAGGCATTAACAGTGGAGCAAATCTGGCAGAAGATGTTATTTATTCCGGCACAATTGCAGGTGCCCGAGAATCAGTACTACAAGGAATAAGCGGTATAGCTATCAGTCTCATTGATGGGGACGATTTTGGACTTGCAGCAAAACATGCTGCTTCATATATTGTATCACTGCTTAAAACATCTGCTCAAAAGCCATTTTTATATAACCTTAATTACCCCGCAGGAGTATTTTATGAGCCTGTATTTGCACCACTTGGAACCAGACCATACGAAAAAAATGTAAAAGAGGTAAAAGGTAAAAATAGTGATTCAACATCATATATAATTGGTGGAAATCCAATTTTGGGATTAAAAAGAGAACAATATAGTGATGTTGATCTTATTGAAAAAGGATATGCAACAATTACACCTTTGATTATTAATCAGACAGATCATCTACAGATTGAAAAAATCAGGCAGACAGGGGAAAAATAATGTCAGAAAATCAGATCAAGTTATCATTTAAAGATTTAATATTAACTGCAATCAATGGTGCGTTGATTGGTATAGCAAATATTATCCCTGGAGTTTCAGGTGGAACTTTTGCTCTGATACTTGGAATTTTTGACAGGATGGTAGACGCTCTTAATGCAATATCGTTAAAAACCATCAAGAGTGTTACCAAGTTATTTACAAGTGGCTTTAAAAAAGAATCCCGAGAACTTTTTATTGATGAATTAAAGCGAATAGATGCACTTTTTCTCACAATTTTAGTAGCCTTTGCAGGATTAAGTGCCATGGCACTCTCGTTTTTAATGGAATATTTATTAGCAGAACAAACCATATATACTTTATCCTTTTTTATTGGCTTGATAATACCTTCAATTGCTGTTCCATGGTCGATGATGGAGGCTAAAGGATGGCGTCTTATACTTGTAATTCCCGGGGTTGCTCTTACCGCAGGAGTTGGCATGGTTATGCCTGACGGTGTTGCAGGCAATAGTAATCCAATTGTAGCATTTGCTTCGGGAGCCATTGCGATAAGCGCCATGATACTTCCAGGGATTAGCGGTTCATTTGTACTTCTTGTAATGGGGCAATATCAGAATTTTATTACAAATATGACAGGCTTTCTGGCATCATTAGGCAAAGGAGAGATTAATATTGCCGCACTAATCTGGCTGGCAGCGTTTGCAGTTGGAATGGGAGTGGGAATTTTAGCGTTTTCGAGACTTTTAGCGATTTTATTAAAAAAAGCCCGTTCTGCAACAATGGCATTTTTAATAGGACTCCTCCTTGGCAGCCTGTTTGTATTATGGCCTTTCAAAATTATTGATGAAGGGGCAAAAGTAGTAGACAGGCATGGTGAGGTCAAACAGGATGTTCAGCTGGCAACAGCATCAAACAGGCTACCCGACTCGGCATCTGAAGCTACAGGTGCTGCATTTGCTATTTTAGCAGGCCTTGGAGGGTCACTTGGACTAATTTCATTAGGCAAAAGAAGCTCTAAAAAATCTTAATTTACCAGTTTCATTCTTGACATACTAATCCAACTGAATAAGTATCTTCATATGGATAAAAATTTAGATTCCATACCTGAGTTCCCTCTTGAGGGTAAAACAGTTCTTCTGTTGGATGACGAAAAGCTTCTGCGTCAAATAGTAACAATGATGCTGGAGGAGCTTGGAGCATCAGTTTTACCTGTTGAATCAGGTGAACAGGCTATTGATACCTTTAAAAATAGTAAACAAAATATTGATATTGTAATCCTGGATTTAAGAATGTCCGGCATGGATGGACTTTCAGTTTATAAACAGATTAAGGCATTAAAAAATGATGCTAAAATTGCTCTATCTTCCGGTATTTCACCAGATAACTCACTTTTGAATATGTTAAAAAATGATGGTTCCATCTTTATAGAAAAACCCTACGATATTGATAAACTTGCTGTAGAAATATTCAGACTTTTAAATCAGAAGTAATCCATTTACAACAGACAACTTTTAACTTTTATACTTTTTTATATAATAATTTTATTTTACCGGAGCCGGTCCTGTATATGTGGTTTCACCAGACACTACAGGAGAATCGGGAGCTAATGTAACGGCACCTTTTTCAACATCTTTAATAACTGTTTCAGTAGCTGGTTTTGCAGTAATTATTACTGGAGCTATAATCACTGAACCTGTTGTATTGTCAATTGGTGCAGGCTTTTTATCATTAGTCTGATTTTCTTCGTTATCAATAGCTTCTGTATTATCAACGTTTTCTGCCTTTTCTATAGTCTCGGTCTGCCCGACTGTTTCTGACTGCCCGACTGTTTCAACAGAACCGGTAACTTCAGCTATTTTTTTATTATCGCTATTTTCACCATCTGTATTCTGCCAGGGATATTTAATTCTGGAGTGATACATACTCTCAAGACTGTCAATAATAGTAATTATAGCAATTCTCAAATCATGCATAGCCAAACCACTATCATCAAACTGTCCCTGAATCATTTTTCCAAAAACTATTGTCTGCACAAGTGATGTGAATTTTTTTCGATCAGGTTTATCAATTGTTCTGGCCGCCGCTTCAACTGCGTCAACAATCATTAAAATTGCAGTCTCTCTTGATGCCGGCTTATGACCTGGATAAGAAAAATCTGATTCAGAAAGTTTATCAGTATTCCCAAGAGCCATATTTTTCATCCAGAAATACTCAAGTACACTTGTTCCGTGATGAGTGTATGCAAAAGAGACTACATCTTCAGGCACTCCATGTTTTCTGAGAAGCTTGGTACCTTCTGTCACATGACTGAAAATAGCTCTTGCAGAATCATATGGAGCCATCTCATCATGAGGATTCTCACCTTTTTGATTTTCAATAAAAAAATTAGGATTAAGACTCTTGCCAACATCGTGAAAATAGGCCCCGACTCTGACAAGAAGAGCATTTCCATTAATTGCATGAGCTGCAGCTTCTCCCAAATTGGCCATGGCACGACTATGTTCCCAGGTGCTGGGAGCTTTATCCATAAGCTTCTTTAAAAGAGGATGATCCAGTTCCAGAAGGTCCACAAGTCTTGCTCTGGGAGCCTCTCCGACCGCCAGTCCAATGAGTGGCAATAAAATTGAAGCAATAATAGATGCTCCAATTCCTCCATATAAACTCAATAGCCAGATAGAATTTATCGGATTAATATGCTCAAATATATCCTCGTAAATATCCAGAGTACCCAAAAAGAGCAATGTGGATAAAACTGTTGCAAGGAGCACAACTACTGAAACAATCACACCTGATTTTAAAAGTTTAAAAGTTCTTTTCTTGAATGTATTTGCAGCCACTGCAGAAGAGGTTCCTGAAACAAGAAAAATAAACAGAGCCTGAACATTAAAATTAACAAGAGATGATGCCATTAGTGCAGATGCTAAAGCTGCTGCAAATGACAACCTCTTCCCAAGTAGCATGGAAACAAGTAACGGAACAAGGGCAACAGGCAATATCTGAAACGAAAATGGGGTAAATAGCAGTATAAACTTTGAAATTGCCAGCATAAACACAATTAACCCTAAAACAGTAATCTGTGTTCGAACCCACCTGGATCTCCCCATTCCATCCTTACTCATATGGGCGGATATCATTAAAGCTATTAAAAGAAACATTACAAACGAACCGGCAACTTTATAAATATTTATTGGCCGCCTGCTATTTTCAAATGCGTCCACCATTCCAGCGCACTCAGAATCCTTTTCAACCACCGAACCAATAGGCACCATCTCCTGACAGCCCTGTATTGCCGCAGAGTTATAATAGAACTCATTTCTTAACATTGTTATTCTAAAATAAGCCGGAGGCATTCGCAATGTTACGGGAGCCGGCTCCCCGGCAGTCACGGTATAGGCGGGTTTAATTATTTCAACATACTGGATAAGAGCACTTAACAGCGCAAAGATTACAGCAATCAATATTCTGATGGGTAAATTGGCATATATTCTTGCGCTTAGCTTCTTCATACAACTGCTTATTATAGGCACAATAAAATGTGTCAATAGTTATAAATGTTATTTTTACAGTTAAAAGATATTTTTTTCACTAAAATAAAATATTAAAATA
>JAFGVO010000050.1 GCA_016937935.1 Deltaproteobacteria bacterium
CCCCTCATGTGAGCCTCTGATGTGCTATTTTGTTTATAAAAATTTCCGCTGTTACAATAATAACATGTAATATTGCCACAATTTATTTCTTCTGATACACAATCTTGAACTATTTTTTGTTAAAGAGTTAATTAATCTTTAATAATTATTAATAATATAAGAACTATTTAAATATTGAATGGAATGACAATGGTTAAAACTACTACTGAAGTTAGAAAAGCGTTTCTTGATTTTTTTGAATCCAAGTCCCATAAAAAGATCTCCTCGGGTCCTCTTGTTCCATCAAATGATCCCACTTTGATGTTTGCCAATGCGGGCATGGTGCAGTTTAAAAATATTTTTACGGGACAGCAGTCAAGGCCTGCTCCATGTGCAACAACTGTTCAAAAATGTATCAGAATCAGCGGAAAGCACAACGATCTTGAGAATGTGGGTCGCACAAGCAGGCATCATACTTTTTTTGAAATGCTGGGAAATTTTTCTTTTGGCGATTATTTTAAAGAGGGTGCGTGCAGATTTGGCTGGGATTTTTTAACTGAGGTTTTAGGGTTTGAAAAAGATAAACTTTGGGTTTCGGTTTTTAAAGGTGATGAAAATGCACCTGAAGATACTGAGGCAATTAAGATTTGGACTGAGATGATTGGTGTTTCTCCTGACAGAATTTTAAAAGGGGATACTAAAGATAATTTCTGGTCAATGGGTGATACTGGTCCATGCGGACCATGCTCAGAGATTATGTACGACAGGGGCGAGGCCTTTGGTGAGGCAAGTCTTGAAAACGGTGAGCGGTTTTTTGAGGTGTGGAATCTTGTTTTTATGCAATACATGGTTGAAACTCCGGGAGGTCCTCTTTTGTCACTTCCCGCTCCCTGTATTGATACCGGAGCAGGTCTTGAGCGCATTGTTTCGATTTTACAGGGTGTGGATTCCAATTACGATATTGATCTGTTTAAACCACTTGTTGCTCTTGGTGGAGAATTGTCCGGTAAAAAATATGGGGACAACAGCGAAGATGATGTTTCGATGAGGGTTATTGCTGATCATGCAAGAATGGCGGCGAATCTTATTTCTGAAGGTATTTTTCCTGAAAAGAGCGGCAGAGAATATGTATTAAGACGTGTTATGCGAAGAGCAATCAGGCATGGACACAGGCTTGGAATAAAGGATCTGTTTTTTCATAAGGTCGCCCTAAAAGTTGTTGAAGAGATGGGTGATGCATATCCTGAGCTTCATGAGAGAAAAGATCTTATCGAAAGAATCTGCATGCAGGAAGAGGAGCGTTTTCGCCAGACTCTTAATAAGGGGCTGGAGCTTCTTTCCTGTAATAGTGAATGGATTGCCGAAGATGATAAAAAGTTTCTTCCAGGAAAAATTGCATTTGATCTTTCGGCCACTTACGGTTTCCCCCTCGATTTAATTGAGGTTATTGGTGAAGAGGATGGATTTTTGATTGATGTTGAGGGATTTGCCAAAGCTGAGAAAGATCATAAGGAGATTTCAGGTGCGGGTAAAATTGGAGATGCTGCGGTATCATCATCGTTTATGGAGATTTTCAAAAAGCTGGGTGAAACAGAATTTTGCGGATACGATTCAATTAAAACCAGTTGTAAAATTGTCGCTTTAATTGGTGGCAATAATAATATTGTGGACTCTCTTAAAGAGGGTGAGTCCGGGTTTGCATTTTTAGATAAAACTCCTTTTTATGCAGAGTCCGGTGGTCAGATTGGCGATAAGGGAACACTGGTTTTTGATGGTGGTGAGGCTTCAGTTGAAGATGTTGCCAAACCTGTGAGTGCCCTTTTTGCACATAAAATTACAGTTACCAGGGGAGTTATAAAAAATAGTATTAATGCAATGGCTTTAGTTGATGAAAACAGGCGTAAAGATATTGCAAGACATCATACTGCTACTCATCTTCTTCATTACGCTCTGCGGGCTGTTTTAGGTAAACACGCCGTTCAGAAGGGTTCGAGAGTTGCACCTGAGGCGCTTCGTTTTGACTTTTCACATTTTGAAGCTGTTTCTGATGAGCAGATTGAGGAAATTGAAAAAATTGCCAACGATTTGGTTTTAAATAATTTTGAAGTTAAAACCACTGTTACAACAATGGAAGAGGCAAGAGCTGATGGCGCAATGGCGTTGTTTGAAGAGAATTACGGTGACAGGGTAAGACTTGTAAACGTTGGGGATATCAGTAAAGAGTTATGCGGCGGTACTCATGTTGTCAGAAGCGGTGACATTGGTTCTATTCATATTACATCCGAGTCGGGAGTTGCGGCAGGGGTTAGAAGATTAGAGGCCGTTTGTGGAAGTGCTGCTCTCTCTTTTGTAAATGAGAAACGTAAAATTATTAAAACGGCTTGTGACCATTTAAAATCTTCTGAAGGGGATTTGGTTGTTAAACTGGAAAATGTTCTTAATAAAGAGAAGGTTTTATTAAAAGAGATTGAGACTTTAAAACGCAATCTTGCGGGAAAAAGCAAGGATCTTGAAAGTGAAGCCAGAGAAATAAAAGGTGTTAAAGTTATTGGAGCAAAGCTTCAAGTCGGTGATCCTGTAACTTTAAGAGAGAGTGCTGATAATTTGAAAATGAAAATCAAATCAGGGGTTATCTGTCTAGGTGGAGACAATGGTGGAAAAGCGGCTATTGTTGTTTCAGTTACTGATGATCTGACAGACAGGCTCCATGCGGGAAAATTGATAAAAGAGGTTTCTGCTATGATTGGCGGTAAAGGCGGAGGCAGGGCCGATATGGCACAGGCAGGTGGAAATGATCTTTCAAAATTGGATGAGGCGTTAAAAAGTATTTACAACTTGGTTGAAACTACATTAACCTGATGTCAGAAGTTTTTTTCAAGACATTAAATAGGGTGCAAAATTGAACGAGAACGGGAAAACAGCAGTAATAAGGGCAAAGCTAAAATATCCTGATATTGAGGCATTTATCTCTGGCTACAGCCGGAATATTTCTAAATTTGGCGTTTTCTTCAAAACTCCCAAACCCAAAGATGAGGGCACCTCTGTTAAATTTGAAATAAAAATTGCAGATGATTCTACCGTATTAAGAGGTATTGGTGAAGTCGCCTGGAAACGGGATGATGCCGAAAATGGAAATCCTCCCGGCATGGGAATAAAGTTTTTAAAACTTGATGGTGCCAGCAGAGAGACTGTTAAAAAAGTTCTGATTCATAAAAAAGAGGCAGATGATTTAAAGCGTTCAAGATATTCTGAGGTGCCTCTGCCTTCTGATGAGTTAAGCTCCAGACTTCAGGAGCAGGCCGAAGAAGCAGCAGCGGCAAAGAGAGCTGAAGAAGCAGCAGCGGCAAAGAGAGCTGAAGAAGCAGCAGCGGCAAAGAGAGCTGAAGAAGCAGCAGCGGCAAAGAGAGCCGAAGAAGCAGCAGCGGCAAAGAGAGCTGAAGAAGAGCACGCTAGAAAGGTCGCTGAGAAAATTGCATTAGAGCAGCGTTCAGCAAAAATCGAGGCTGACGAGGATGAAATAGATGATGTTATTGCCGCATTTGATTCTATTCAGATGCCCGATGAGATTGCCCCGGTCCCTTTACCAGCACCATCTCCATCACCTGTTATTGAACCTGTCACAGCCAAAAGTGATGAGATGGACATTGATTCACTAATCCATGACGAACTTGAAGAGGAGTCTGAAGAGGATCTCTTTGACGAAATAATGGGCATAGATAGTGACGAAGAAACTGAAGATGAGACTACACAGATTTCAACTGGAGACAGTGATGAAAAAAATTCTGTGGAAGTAGCAGATTCAAGTACACTTTTCAGTTCTGAAAATGATAACGGATTTAATCTTGATGAAGAGAGTGATGAACTGTTTCTTCCTGATGATGAATCTTCAGATTCTTTGAGTGATAATTTACCTGAAGATTTACCCGAGGATTTGAGTGGTGAGCTTGAAGCTGAGGATGAAATTTTAGCCGATGATGAGATTTTAGCGGGTGATGATGATTTTGAAGCTGATGAAATGAGTGATGATGAGGAGTCAGGTTTTCTTGATGCTGATGAATTTCTTATTACAGAGTCTGATGATGAGATGGATATTGAGATGTCATCTACTTTTACTATTGATGATTTAAAAGATCTTAATACTGGAGATATTGAAGTTGTTAAAGCAGGCGACAAGAGTGAAGACCGGTTTAACTCTTTAATTGACGATCTCACAAGGGAGTCAATCTCTCCTGCTGGTGAATTTAAAAATGAGCCTCTCATTGAAAAAGATGCAATCGGGGATGAGCTTGATGATATTTTTATGGGAGAGTCAAAGCCGTCACCACGTAAAAGTGAGAGAGAGAAGAATCTGGAAATGATTGCCAGTGCTCCTGAAGTACTTCCTGATGATGCGGTTCCCAGTGATTTACTGAATATGGTTCAACAGCGAAAATCTTTAGCACCCCCACCAATATATCCCCAGACAAATGCATTTGATCAGCCAGTGATTCAGGCTGGTAATAATTTGGGTGATGATGAAGATTGGGATACCTCTAAAAAAGATAAAAAGAAAAAAGGATTTCTTGGTAAGTTATTTGGTAAATAGATCTTTAATCCCCAATATAAACTACAGCCAAAACTGCTCAGACAGTTCATAGAATATTCAAAAAAGTAATTATGAAAAATCAGTCAATAATTGTAAAAGGTGCTTTTGAGCATAATCTTAAAATTGATAATCTTGAAATTCCAAAACATAAACTTGTGGTTTTTACAGGGGTTTCAGGGTCTGGAAAATCATCACTTGCCTTTGATACCCTTTATGCAGAGGGGCAGAGACGGTATGTGGAGAGTCTTTCATCATACGCCAGACAGTTTTTGGGACAGATGGAGAAACCCAGATTTGAAAAATTGAGCGGATTATCCCCTACAATTGCAATCGAGCAGAAAGCCGCAAGCTCTAATCCGAGATCTACTGTTGGTACAATTACTGAAGTATACGATTACATGCGAGTTCTCTTTGCAAGAGTCGGAACACAGCACTGTCACATCTGCGGAACAGAGGTTGAAGCCCTGACGCCTCAACAGCTTGTCGATGAAATTAATGCAATAGGAAAAGGCAGGAGAGCACAGATTCTGGCGCCCCTTGTTGTCAATCGAAAGGGAACCCATCAGGATGTAATTAATATTGCAAAAGAGAGAGGTTTTGTAAGAATCCGCATTGACGGCAAAGTCTACAGGCTGGATGAGCCGATTGCCCCATTGAAGAAAAATTTTAAACATACAATTTTTGTCGTGATCGATAGAATTGAGATTGGTTCTACAGATATTACAAGGCTTACAGATTCAGTTGAAACCGCACTGTCAGAGGGAAAAGGGGAGCTTGTCATTGCTGAGGAAGATGGTAAAGAACACAGGTTTTCGGCTCACCACCACTGTGCTGAATGTAATGTTGGATTTTCACCACTTTCACCCCAGTCATTTTCGTTTAACTCCCCTCTTGGAGCCTGTGAGGACTGCAGCGGTTTAGGGACAAGACTTGAGATGGATCCAAACCTGGTTATTCCAAATGAGGATCTTACAATAGCAGAAGGTGCCATTGCTCCATTTGCTTCACAGATGCAGCGGTTTGATGGATGGAACGCTAAAATATTTGAAGCTCTTCAGCTTGAGATGGATGTAGATCTAAATACGCCATGGAAAAAACTTCCTAAAAAAATGCAGAATCTTGTACTCTACGGAACAGATAAAAAAATTCAGATTGCCTGGGATAGAAAAGATTCATATCATAACATGGCCATTCAGTTTGAGGGTGTTGCCAATACACTTTTAAGACGGCTTCAGCAGACAACAAGTCCTGCCATGCGGGAGTTCTACACAAAATATATGTCCCAGGTGCCGTGCAGCAGCTGTGAGGGAAAAAGAATAAAAAAAGAGTCCCTTGCGGTTAAAATTGCCGGAGCATCTATTTGTGATATTACCCGGATGAGCGTTAAAGATGCAGTTAAATGGTTTAGTGAATTGAAATTAAAAGGGGCGAGAAAAATTGTTGCCGATGAAATTGTAAAAGAGATATCTGCACGCCTCGGTTTTTTAAATAATGTGGGACTCTCATATCTTACCCTTGACAGATCATCTCCGACACTTTCGGGAGGTGAAGCCCAGCGTATTCGTCTGGCAAGTCAGCTTGGGGCGGAGCTTTCAGGGGTTATGTACATTCTTGATGAACCCTCAATCGGTCTTCACTCAAGAGATGCCTCAAAACTTCTTGATGCTCTCGAAGGGTTGAGAGATTTAAATAACACAGTTATAGTTGTGGAACACGATTTTGATACAATCATAAGAGCTGAACACATTATTGATTTTGGTCCTCTTGCGGGAAGACTCGGGGGTCGTGTTGTGGCTCAGGGTTCCATTGATGATATTAAAAAAAGCAAGGACTCTTTAACAGGTGCATATTTAAGAGGCGATAAAAAAATTGCAGAATACCTTAAGCCGCGAACACCATCTAAATGGCCCGACGGGTGGCTTGAATTAAAAGGTGCATCTCTTAATAATTTAAAAAATGTTAATGTCAGGGTTCCCCTTGGGACACTGACGGTTTTTACCGGTGTATCAGGCGCGGGAAAAAGTTCTCTTTTGTCATCAACACTTTTGCCGGCACTGCAAAAAGAGCTTATGGGACAGATCTCCTCCCATGGTGACTATACTTCTTTAACGGGTATTGATCAGATTGATAAGGTCATTCATATTGATCAGAAACCCATCGGCAGAACCCCAAGATCAAATCCAGCCACATACACAAAGGCCTTTGACGAAATAAGACAGGTAATGGCCCAGACTCCCGAAGCTAAAACACGGGGCTACAGTCCTGGGAGATTTAGTTTTAATGTAAAAGGCGGACGCTGCGAAGCCTGCAGCGGTGCGGGTGTTGTTAAGGTGGAGATGCATTTTCTCGCGGATATGTATGTTCCGTGTGAGGTGTGCAATGGCCACAGATATAACGATGCCACTTTGCAGGTAAGATATAAAAGCAGAAACATAAAAGAGATTCTTGATATTACTGTTGATGAGGCTTTAAAGATGTTTGAAAATCATACAAAGCTTAAAAAGACTCTCAAGACACTTCAGGAGGTGGGGATGGGTTATGTACATCTTGGACAGCCGGCCACTACCCTCTCTGGTGGAGAGGCACAGCGCATTAAACTGTCACGGGAGCTTTCAAAAAGGGATACAGGTAAAACTCTTTATGTTCTTGATGAACCAACAACGGGGCTCCACTTTGATGATGTGAGAAAACTTCTGATTGTGCTTCAGCGTCTTGTGGATCAGGGTAACACTGTACTTGTTATTGAACACAATATGGATGTGATCGGGTGTGCTGACTGGATTATTGATATGGGTCCCGAGGGTGGAGATGGAGGTGGTAAAATTATTGCACAGGGAACACCTTTGGAAGTTTCAAAAAATTCAAAATCCCATACGGGTAAAGCTTTAAAAACACTCTTTAAATAATAGTCAAAAACTGCTTTATGTGGTCACTGCATTCTACGGGTTTTTCAAGCTGAGGAAGGTGCCCGCACTGGTTTAATACCACAAGATGTGAGGTTTTAATTTTTTTATTCATCTCTGTGGCATTATCAATTTTTATTATTGAATCTTCTTTACCATGAATTATCATGACTTTCGATTTTATATTTTCAATGTGGTTTTCAATTGAAAATGACATGGCCAGGTCCTGTATGGCTTTTAAATATGAGGGGCGCTTAAAATTCCGGGTAATATCTGCAGAAAGATCGTTTGCATAATTTTTAAAATCGTCTGTGTAATCAGAATAAAAATTTTCAAAAACAGAGGCCTTTAAATTTTGGTTAACAACAGTTTCAAGCCGGCCCTTTTTTAAAAAAGGGTGTTTGATATTTTTTCCAGAAATTCCACTTCCGATTAAAATTAATGGTCCCGCTGAATCAGAATAGTTTGAAACATAATCAAGTGCGACAAATCCACCAAATGAGTGTGCGATAATCGGGCTGTTATGAATTTTGTTGTCGATTATAAAATTATCAAGTTCATCGGCAAAAAAACGAACGGTTAAGGTAGATCCATCATTAAATATGTTAATGCCTCTTTGTGAGTAGTCAAAAACATAGCAGGTAAAACTTTTTTTAAGAATGTTGATAAGAGGGTTAAATGAGTTTAATCCAAGTCCAAATCCCGGGAGGAAAATTATTGAAGCACCATCGCCCTCTTTAAAAAAATCAGTCATAAAGATTTATATTATTATAATTATTAATAAATGCCGTCATTGATAATAGAGTGAGAGGACTCTTTACCCCCAACTGGAAGGCGTACAAAAAATGTTGTACCACTGTCAGTATCAGACTCGAAAAAAAGTTCTCCCGAATGCTTATTAACTACAATGTCGTAAACGGTAGTAAGTCCCTGGCCTGTTCCCTGACCAACAGTTTTGGTTGTAAAAAACGGGTCATAAACTCTATCTGCAATTTTCTTTTCTATGCCGGCACCGTTATCAATAAATTTGATTTCCAGATGATCTGATTTAAGCCTTGTAATGATTTTAAGATGTCCCTGCTTCTGGTCATCATTTATAAAACGCTTAACAACGGCATCACAGCTGTTTAGAATCATCTCAAGAAAAACGTTATTTATTTTTGCAGCGTAGCAGGGGATAAGGGGAAGATCCTTTTCAAAATCGGTTTCAACTTTAAGAATATTTTTCCATCTGTTTTTAGATATTATCAGAGTGTTTGAAATTGACTCATTGACGTCCACATGAAGCTGTGATTCCGCATCTGCAGTGGCAAACTCTTTCATTGCCGAAATAATCTGTACTATTCGTTCAATTCCTTGTTTTGACTGTTCTAAAGCAACGGGAATATCTTCTAAAAGATAGTGTATGTCTTCATTATCTTTTAATTCTTCAATTTCATTAAAGAGCACTTTACACTCTGATTTAATTGATGGCAGCTGCTCAATCTGTTCGTATTTATCAAGAAGTTTTTTAATCGAAGAGATACTGTTATTTAAAAAAGTAAGGTTATCTTTTATAAACTGTGCAGGGGTATTTATTTCGTGAGAGATACCTGCGGCAAGTTTTCCGACAGATTCCATTTTCTGTGATTCAAGAGTCTTTTTATGATGCTCTTTTTGCTTTGTTAAATCCCGTACTGTGGCTTGTAGAACTGTTCTGTCATCATAGGGCATGGAGCTTAAGAGAACTTCTGCTGGAAACAGTCTGCCGCAACTGGTTTTGTGAATCCATTCAAATATCAAATGTCCCTTTTTTAATGCCTGCTTAATTCTTTGATTTGAAAGTTCAATCGAGTTTTGTCCGTTAGGCTGAAACTCCGGAGAGAGATCTGCGGGATGTAACTTTAAAAAAGCATCTTTGGATTCGACTTTAAAAAGAGCTGTTGTTGCTGGATTACAGTCAAAAAAACCATTTTCATCTAAAAGCATTACCGCATCATAGGTTGATTCAAAAAGAGTCTCAAAACGTTTTTCTGATTTTAAGTAGTTTTTTTCAAGTGATCTCTGGTCTGTAATATCTCTGCCTGAACTTAAAGTTCCAATAATATTTCCGGCGTTATCCTTTATAAAAGAGTTATGCCATGCAATTAGTTTTTGATTATCTTTTAAGGTAATAATTTCGCTTTCAAAATATTCTAAATTGTCCATTTGTCCGGCTGCTAGTCTTTTATATAGGGGCAATATTGTATCTCTAACATTTTGTGGAATAAAAGTTGAATACCAGTTTTTCCCTAAAATATCACTGCTTTTACAGTCAAGTATTTCGCAAGTCTTATCGTTTGCAAAAATTATGTCACCATTTGTATCCAGTCCAATATATATAAGGTCAGATAATGAGATGAACTGTTTGAGTGAGATTGAATCTATTAGGTTGGCAGGCATATGAGTTGCTCCAAAAAGAGTAATAACAAAAGGATATACTGTTTTTGTTCAATGGGCAAACTTTAAAAAAATTATTGATTTAGCCTGTTTATAGTCTTTAGTAATAATTTTATGGTATATTCTTTTGTAATAAACTCGACTCTTTTTTAGTTAGGAAAAAAGTTGGATATTTTTCAGAGAACAGGAAAAAAAGGGATGGACTTCATCAGATATATTCTGGTGCTGTTTGCTCTGTTATATCTCTCTATAAAAGTGATATGGACCAACAGGGATCTGGGTCAGCGGGATTTTATAAAACAGGTGCTGATTCAGATATATTTTACAGGGGTTCAGGCTATTCTACCTGTAACAGTGGTAGCTGTTCTTGTTGGAACCTCTGTAATTGTCAGTACACTTGGAGGGCTTGGGGGAGTGTTAAGCGGCGGTCATAATATTGGGAAAATGGTTACTGTGATAATTATAAGAGAGATTGCTCCGCTTATGACAGGAGGACTTGTAATTGTTCGTTCTATTACTGCAATTACAACTGAGCTTGGATACATGCGTGTGCAAAGGGAGATTGAAGCCCTTGAGTCCATGGGAATTTCACCTGTCAGACATCTTTTGACTCCTAGAATCTTTGGAGGACTCTTCTCTCTTTTTGGATTAAATGTAGTGTTTAATGCGGTAGCTCTTATAATTGGCTTTGTCCTTGCCCAGTTTCTCGTATCACTATCCGGGGAGGTGTTTTTTTCAAATGTTTTTTCTGCCATAACACCTATGGATTTGATTGGACTGTTTTTAAAAATAGGCGTTGGAGGAACAGGGATATTTTTAATAGCCTGCTATCATGGTATGAGTGTTGGTTTATCATCTTCTCAGGTTCCGGTTGAGGTGTCCAAAGCATCACTAAACAGCCTGGTTTTTCTGCTAACGGTTAATTTTACAGTCTCATTTTTAATGCTTCTTTATCATGATAAATCCGCCTGGTTCGGAGGTCTGGTATGAGTGATGTAATTTTAAAACTTGATGCAGGCTTAAGAATTCTTTCTGGACATACAACATATGATATTCCTCAAATTGCTCTTGAAAGAGGGAAATGGATCTCTTTAATTCCTGTAAACGCAGATCTTGCAGCAGACCCTTCGGGAATCCTTTCCAGAACAGTTGCAAGTCTTAAGGCTCCTGTAAAAGGGAGTGTTTCGATTTTTGATGTTGATGTCTACAATGCGGGTTATCAGGATGTTCAGAGGCTTCGTTCTAAAATAGGATTTGTTCAGGGGTATGGGGGTCTTCTTTCAAATAAGACAGTCAGGGAAAATCTTGAACTTCCAGTTTCTGTACATGGGGGACTTTCCCAGTCGGGACAGAATAAAATTGTAAATGAACAGCTTGAAAAGTTTGAACTTGTTTCTGTTAAAAAGGAGAAACCTCATTTTTTAGACGGATTTACAAAATGGAGAATATGTCTTGCACGAGCATTGATACTAAAACCTAAATTTGTGGTTTTAGAAGGCATTGGCGACTGGAATGTTGATGGTGGTAATGGTCTTGCCTGGAAACAGATAGAGGAATATCATAATATGGGTGACAACGCTATTTGCATTTGTCCGGCAAGGCGAAACAAGGCCTTTGAAAAGTGGTTTAAAGAAAAGGGAGGAACCGTGATAGGTTTTGCTGATACACATACCACCATGGAGTATTTAAAATGAAAATATATCTGTCATACAGGGAGCGAATTGCCGGGTTTTTTATTTTTATCACACTTCTGATTGTTTTTCTTTTTGTAGTTGGTGCTGCGGTTGAAAACATGTGGTTTACACCTAAAGTCAGTTATTATCTTTATGTGGATCAGGGTGATGGATTAAGCAAAACTTCCCCGGTTCTATTGTCTGGAGTTGAAGTCGGTAAAGTGGGCGACATGACAATTATGGGTAACGGACGAATAAAAGTCGAGCTGCAGGTTCTTGAGAAGTTTGCTCCTAAAATAAAAGAGGGAACTACTGCCACTGTAAAAAGAGCGCTGGTCATTGGAGAAAAAAGAGTTCTTTTAACTCTGCCTTTAAAGATTGCAATTGCAAAAGCCAAACCTGTTGGAGGCTCCATACCGGTAAATAATCAAAAAGATATTCTAGATGTAATCTCTCAGCTCGATTTTGGAAAATACCTTGAAACATTAGACAGCGCTGTAAAATCTCTTGATGTATTAATGGCTAAACTAGATGAGGATCAAAGACTCAGCCGAATGATTGAGGCATTTGATGATTTAGGCCCTACCCTTAAAACTATGAACAGATTTCTTACTGATATTGATGATCCATTTGTGACACTTATTCAGGATCCGGCCTTGTTAAACGCATTTAAAGGGGGTGCAAAGGTTTTTAATGATAAAAAAACAAGGGAGATGATACATGATTTTGCTGACAGTATTGAGCCGGAAAAATTGAATTCAATGCTCGTAAAAAGTGAGCAGATGATAATTAAACTTGATGCAATGCTGGAGCCTGACAGTCATATTCAGAAAACGTTTAAAGGAACAGATAAACTTTTGAATGATGGAAAGCTTGATAAGATGCTTACTTCAATGAGTAATCTTACCAATGAACAGCAGGTGGCAAAGTTGATGTCTAATCTTACGATTCTTTCTACTCAAATGGCAAAAATTGGTCCTCAGATTCCTGGAATGGCCACTGAGCTAAACAATACCATGCACGAACTATCAATTGTTTTAAAAGCCCTTCAAAAAACATGGCTCCTTGATGATGAAACCGAAGAGGTTCTTAAAAAGATGAAAAAAGAGAGCCGCAAATAATAAAACGAGGTTTTAATGAACGTAAGATTACCAGTAGCATCCGGTCGTTTTTATCCAGGCACGTTAAGAGGACTTACAAATCAGCTAAATGAACTTCTTGACCTGGATAAAGCAAAAGTTAATGCAAAAGGGGCTCTTATGCCCCATGCCGGATATGTCTATTCGGGTAGCACAGCAGCTCTTACAATCTCCTCAATTAATTTAAAAAGTAACACAGATACAGTCATATTTTTAGGACCCAAACATACACCTTATGGAAGTGATATTTCTGTTTCAGATGCTGATGCATGGAGAACCCCACTTGGAGATTTAGTAGTAGATAAGGATTTGGCCAAATCTTTGCTAAACAAGACATCTCTTGAGTCTGATAATGCAGCCCATGAAAAAGAGCATTCAATAGAGGTGCTCCTTCCTTTTTTTCAGATATTCAATCCAGATTTGAAAATAGTTCCAATTGCAGTAAATTTAAGAAGTTATGATAAAATTAAAGAACTTGCCGGTGAAATGGCGGCTGTTTTAAAAGATTATCCCAATCCGCCCCTTATTGTTGTATCAAGTGATATGTCCCATTATGTTTCTTCTCAAAAGGCCATGGAGCTTGATGGAATGGCAATTCAAAACATGGAAGAACTGGACGGTGAAAAACTTTTTAATACTGTAATTTCCAATAAAATTTCCATGTGCGGAGTTATACCTGCAGTTCTGGCATTGCTTATTTTAAAGGAATTGGGATGTACAAAAGGAAAGCTTGTTAATTATACAAATTCAGGAGAAGTTTCAAATGATATGTCAAGTGTTGTTGGATACACAGGAATGATTTTTAACTAACCACCAATCCTATACCACCTTTCCCGGACGGAGGTGGAAACTCCCACGTCAAAACAGTCCTCACCCCAGTTAGGTTTACAATGACCAGTATCGACGTGAATTCGTAATAACCATAGCTACAAACCAGGGACTCTGTTGAGAGATCTGATTGATAACTTTCTTTAAATGAGCAGAGGATTTGCTTTTTAAGAGAGAACTGGTGATTCTGGGTTGTGTTCAGAATATCTGCGCCGGGCCAGGGTGTTGTTTTTTGTGGCGTAGCAATATGTGCAGCCTTGTGTGCAGGTGTTATTTATTCCTATATCTCTGCTTTTGGTACAAAGACATTTCTCCCGCTGACCTTTATCTTTTTTATAGGAAACGGTTCCTCCAAGTTTGTTAATGATAAAGTCGTCAATGCATTTTCCTTTTGTTATCCCAAGATTTTCATAGTTTTCAGATTCGGCGCAGGTTTGAATTTCAAGACCATATGATTTTGCAATAGCTGCCAGTGTTTCTAAAAGTTCAAGCATATCTTTTGACTTTGGAAGCTCTTCTGTTTTGTCAATTTCAGTTAAACCGTTTTCATTAATGCGGCGGGTGGTTTTCTGATACCAGTCGACTATGCTTATTACCACACGACTTGTCATTCCCTTTAGGCTGGTGCAGAGCATTGTAAAATTGTTTTCATGAAAAGAATAAGGAGTTTCGCTTGAGATGATAATCGGATCGTACCTCCAGACAGCGCCCCACGGTCCAAGCATTTTTGATAAACTCTCAAAGGTTTCCAGGCGATTTGCAAGTGACGGTAGTGAGGGCTCAATCATTTTGGGATAGTTGTTAAGTGTGTATTGAAAATAGAAAATGTACCCTTTGTCTTTTAGCATTTCAATCTGAGGAAGCATTGGCTCTGGATTTTTTGACCAGAATACGATTGCATCAACTACCTGTTTTTTTAGTGAAACAGTTGAGAGCTGATTAGTATTAAAAGGGTTTGGAACAATGCAGAAACCTGCTTTAATTCTATTTTTAAACCACTCTGAATAGAGTGCGGGAATATCAGTCCGTCTGCTGCAGCTTATTATCAATGTACAGGCCTCCTCTATATTTTTTAAAAGAAGGAGAAGCCTACTGCCATAAGTTTTTCAAGTTTTGGGATGGCTGATTTTTCTGCAAACATAAATACACTGTCACCAGGTTCTATTATGTCATTTCCTCCTGGAATCATGGCTTTTTTATTGCGGACTATCATGCCTACAATGGCATTTTTAGGAATGGATACATCTTTTAAGGGGCGCCCTACCGCTTTGGCGGATTCAAGTGCTTCAAATTGGATTATTTCGGCTTTTCCGCTGTGACTATAGGGGGTCACACTTTTTACACTTCCTTTTCTGATATGCTGAAGAATTGTTCCGATGGCCAGTGCCTGAGGTGAAAGAACAACGTCGATTCCCGAATTTTCAATAATGGGAATATATGATGGTTTGCTTGTTAAGACCATTACTTTTAATGCACCAAGTCTTTTAGCATTAAGGGCAGCCATAACGTTAGCCTCCTCATCTTTTAAAGCGGCTACAAATATGTCACAATCTTTAATGTTCTCTTCTACAAGGAGATTTTCATCTGTGGCAGACCCTTGTAAAACAAGCACCCTGGCAAATGATTCTGCCAGCTCTCCGGCCAACGCTTCATTTTCCTCAATGAGTTTTACATTTACATTTGACATCTTGTCCATTGTTGTTGCAAGGGTTTTTCCAATACCATCACCACCTGCGATAATTATTTTTTTTGCCGATTTAAATGGAAGCTCAAAGACTTTTGCCATCTTTTGATAATCAACTGGATTGATTACAACATAAAGAGTGTCTCCCTCTTTAATATCATTATCACCTCCGGGTACAACACTTATGGCGTCTCTTATTCTGGTTGTAACAAGCATTTTAAGGTCTGGCGCCATAGTTCTTAGATCAGCAAATGTTTTGCCGATTGCAGGACTCCCTTTTGGAATTTTCAATCCAATTAGACTCATATCATCCCAAAGGGTTGCTACATCAACAGCAAACGGAACCTTGATAATTTCAAAGATTCTTTTTGCGGATACTCTTTCGGGATTTATGGGGTGAGTAATCCAGAATCCATTTTCCATTGTAAGAAATTCATCATTTAAAAATGCTGTCTCTCTGATTCTGGCAACCCTTATTGCATAAGGAGCCTCTTTAGATGCCAGTTTACAAGCTACCATATTAACTTCATCAGAGTTAGTGACAGCAACAACCATATCTGCAGATGAAACTCCGGCATTTTTCAAATTTACTGGATTTGAACCTGAGCCTGTGATTGTTTGAATATCAAAAAGATTTCTTGCAGCCTCAAGTGAGTGTTCATTAACATCAATTGCCACCACATCAGCACCTTCAGAAGAGAGTGCTTCAATTATGGCAAAGCCAACCTCACCGGTTCCAATTACTAATGCTCGCATATTATTGTCAGTCTACTGAATTTTTAAAAGTTCTTTTACTTTAGAAATAACTTGAGGAGCCTGGATAGGCTTTGTAATATATTCATTTGCACCAAGCTGGAGGGCTCGTTGTCTGTCTTCCGCCGCACCTTCTGTGGTGATAATCATAATGGGAACATCTTTATGAACCGCATCAGTCCTTATTCTTTTTACCAGTTTAAGCCCATCCATAATGGGCATATTTATATCTGTAATAACCAGATCGAACTTTCCTGCGGCCAGTCTTTTGAGACCATCAACACCATCGTCAGCTTCAATTACTTTTAAATTTCGGATACGTCCAAGGGCAAATACAATAAGCTGACGCATCATCGGTGAATCTTCAACTATCAAACATGTATATTCTTCTAACATACGTAAAGAGCCTTCCCTGCTTTAAAGAGTTTCAAAACTGTTTAAAATATCTGAAATTCCCTCTGTTCGAGAAAACAGACTTGAACCTGTAATAGCTGCAGCACCATGCTCGCCAAGCAGCCTGAATATTTCAAAATCAACCGGAACAAATGCTTTTTTCTGTTCGAGGAGTTCATAAATAACAATAACTCCAATTGTTGTATCCACAAGAACAAGTGGAATACAGGCAATGGGCATATTCTCTTTTTGTGCTGTTAAAGGTTCGGCAATATGGCTGACCTGAGTTGCTGCAGTCTCACCAATTGGCACGGAATTCCACTCAACATGAGTACCTTTAATTTCATCACAATGAAAAGCATGAACAGGTCTTAATACTGGTCCTTTTTCTGTCTCTTCTTTTAAAAATATGCCCAGACTTGATGCTCCAACCAGCTGCATAAGCAGTTGTTCAAGAATGCCCATGATAGTATTGGTGTCCATAGCAGCATGAAGTTGAGCTGATGCCACATAGAGATTGGCCATCTGATCAAGCTCTTTTTCCATCTCAATATATTTATCTTCGTAATCTTTATATTCTTTTACAGCGTGATCTGCATTCTGGCGAATGGATTTTTTTTCCTCTTCAAGAAGTTTGATTTTCGTCAGAAGATCTTTGACCGCATCATCTGATGCAAGCTGACTGCGAAGATTTATATTTTCTTCTTTAAGTTCATTAATTTTTGCTCTGCTCTTTTGAACTTCTAATAGCAGCTGCTCTGTAAATTCAGCACCTTTTCTAAAAAAAGTCTCAAGAAACTCTTCACTTTTTGCTTCAAAATTCAACAAACCTTTTTCTTCCTTTTTCTCATATTCCTTGTTCATTAATAACTCCCGGAATTTTTCAGATTATAGCTGTCATAAAAATATAACAAAGTTTCAAAAAGGAAGTATATCACGAGCAATACATTGTGACAAACTGAAGAGAATATTTTTTTAAATTCGCCTGATGCCCAGACTCTTTATTTTTTTATGGAGATTGGTTCTTTCAATTGAAAGAAGTTTTGCTGCTTTGGAGATATTCCACTCCTCAGCTTCGAGAGTTTCCAATATATAGCGACGCTCTGATTCTTCCCTGAACTGTTTTAGGGTCAGGGGAGTATCTGATGATGAACTATCCATAAGTTGTTTTACGCCTGTTATTGCAGAGGGGAGATCATCAACAGTAATTATCTCTCCGCTCATTATAACAAGGCGTTCTGCAAGGTTTTTAAGCTCCCTTACATTGCCGGGCCATGAGTATGCCTTGAGATGATTCATGGCATCTTTGTCAATCTCTTTTAGTGAATACCCGTTTTCCTGACAAAATCTTTTAATAAAGGCTTCCATCATCTCGGGAATATCTTGAAATCTGGCTCTTAAAGGTGGTGAATGAAGAGGAAGAACATTTAATCTGAAAAAGAGATCTTCTCTAAATTCTCCATTGGAAATAGCACTTTCAAGATCTTTATTAGTCGCGGCAACTACCCTCACATCAACTTTTAAGGGCTTTTGTCCTCCAATTCTAGTTATCTCACCAGATTGAAGCACCCTAAGTACTTTTGCCTGGGCAGAAAGTGTCATATCTCCAATCTCATCTAAAAAAAGAGTTCCGGTATCTGCAATTTCAAACTGTCCCGGCTTCTGTTTTTCAGCTCCGGTAAATGCCCCTTTTTCATATCCGAAAAGCTCGCTTTCGATAAGTTCTCCGGGGATTGCAGCGCAATTAACTTTTACAAAAGGCATTTCACTTCTGTTGGACATACTGTGAAGGGCTTTGGCTATGAGCTCTTTTCCGGTTCCGGATTCACCGGTAATAAGCACTCTCATATTTGTAGGGGCTACTTTTTGAAGCTGGCTGAAAAGGGTTTTAACTGCGGGTGACCTTCCAATTATCTCTTTGCCAGGGTCAACTTTTGCCTTTAATTCTTTCACTTCTTTTTTCAAACGGGACTGTTCAAGATAGTTGGCAACTCTTATGAGAATTTCATCTCTATCAAGTGGTTTTTCAAAAAAATCAGTAGCACCCTTTTTTACTGCCTCCACAGCGTCTGTTAATGAGGCATGACCGGAAATCATTAAAATAGGGACATCGCTGTTTTTTGAATTTGAAGAACGAATTTTTTCAAGTGCTGTAACACCGTCCATTCCTGGAAGTTTAATATCAAGAATAACCAGATCAGCATATCTGTTATCTAAAAATTCCAGCCCCTCAATGGCTGTTCCAAAGGAGGTGACTTTATAACCTTCACCTTCAAGAACAAGGCTTAAAGTTTTTCTAATATTTTTTTCATCGTCAATAACAATAATGTTGGCTGATTTCATAATAACCTGATCTATTTTTAATTATTTCTAACAAACACACGGTTTAAAGCCGACAGTGTTGCATTTACGAGTTCAAGGGGTTCCATGGAGGGGACAGTGTAAACAATTTTTCCCTCTTCATTACATAAAATAACGTCAATATTTTGAGAGTTGAAGTTAAAACCCAATGAGTCATGAATCTCTTTTGAAAAGTCTGAAATTATCATATATGGCAGATCATACAACTGTCTTGCGGCAGAGAGAAGTTCCTCTGACTCTGTTGAGATCCAGATGGGGCTGCAGTCATATTTTAAAAATTCATCTGTGGCATCTTTTAATTGTTTAATCAGAGTTTTGTTTTTTTTAGTCAAACCCTCACCTGAAAGAAAGACTGCAAGTGATCGGCCTTTAAAATCATAAAGAGATACAGGGGTGCCTTCATCAGATCTCCCTGTATCCATGGGAATTTGCTTTCCAATTAACTCTGCCTGCATTTTATTTTTAGCCATAACCAGCCTGTCAATTAAAATTGTAGAATTGATATTATATAGAGTTTTTTATTTCAGCTCAAGTCCAAGTTCTTTTATTTGGCTTTGATCTATATGGGAGGGAGCACCTGTTGTAAGACATGATGCGCTTGTTGTTTTTGGAAAAGCGATAACATCCCTGATAGAATCCATTTCAAGCATTATTGACATCAGTCTGTCAAGACCAAAGGCCAGGCCTCCGTGGGGAGGGGCTCCAAAAGAGAGTGCATCAAGGAGAAATCCAAACTTCTCCCTTGCTTCTTCGTCGCCTATTCCAAGAGCTTTAAAGACCTTTTGCTGCACATCCTGACTATGGATACGTATTGAACCACCGCCTATTTCCTGACCATTTAAAACAATATCATAAGCATTTGTTCTGACATTCAGAGGATTTGATTCCAGTAATTCAAGGTCCTCCTCATTGGGCATTGTAAAAGGGTGGTGAACGGCATTTAATTTACCGGAATTTTCATCCTTTTCAAACATTGGAAAATCAGTGACCCAGACAAAACCGAAATCGTTACTTTTAACAAGTTCAAGCTGTTTAGCCACATGTGTTCTTAATCTTCCTGCTGCGGTCCTTGCTGTTGAAATGTCTGTATCTGCGACAAAAAGAGCAAGGTCACCATCTTCAATACCTTTAGATTGGAGGAAAGATTTAAAAGATTCATCCACAAACTTTGAAACCGGGCCAGTGAAAGCCCCGTCAGCTTTTTTAAGCCATGCAAGTCCTTTGGCTTTATACAATTTTACAAAAGAGGTATAATCATCAATAACTTTTCTTGAAAGGGATGCTCCGTTTTTAACAATAAAACCGGTAACAATTCCTCCGCCGTCAATAGCTGATTTAAAAACAGTAAAGTCTGAATTTGCAAGTGCATCATTTCCATTGAAAAGTTCCATCTCAAAACGAACATCCGGATTATCAACTCCAAAACGTTCCATGGACTCTTTGTATGTAATTCTTTTTACGGGAAGTTCCATTTCAAAGTCCAGAATCTCTTTAAAAACTTTTTTAAGCATTAAACTGCTTACATCAATAATGTCGTCAGCTTTGACAAAACTCATCTCAAGATCCACCTGGGTGAACTCGGGCTGGCGATCTGCACGAAGATCTTCATCGCGAAAGCATTTGACAATCTGAATATATTTCTCAAATCCAGAAACCTGAAGAAGCTGCTTAAAAAGCTGAGGAGACTGGGGAAGAGCAAAAAACTTACCTTTGCTTATTCTGGAAGGAACAAGATAATCACGGGCACCCTCAGGTGTGGATTTTGTGAGAACTGGTGTTTCCACCTCAATAAAACCTTCATCATAAAAGTGTTTTCTGATTATAAAAGACGCTTTGGATCGCATCATGATGGCTTTTTGGAGAGATGGTCTCCTAAGATCCAGAAAGCGGTATTTCAGCCGGGTCTCTTCACTTGCATCTATTTCATCACTAATCTGAAATGGCATTGGGCGACTCTTATTAAAAAGTTCAAGCTCTGTAGCTGCAACCTCAATTTCCCCTGTAGATAAATTAGGATTTGGCTTTCCTTCTCTTTTGATTACTTTTCCTCTTATTCCGGCAACATATTCCTGTCTCAGGCTCTTTGCCAGCTCAAGGTCTTCTTTTGAAAGAAGGTCATTTTGAAAAACCACCTGAACAATACCACTTCTATCCCTTAGATCTATAAAAAGCGTTCCACCTAAATCCCTGACAGTTGAAACCCAGCCCATTAAAGTTACATCCTGACCAATATCACTGCTGTTAAGGGAGGCTGCATCCCTCTCTTTTTTATATTTTTCAATAATTTTACCCACAATATTCTCCTTGGAAAAAAGTATTAGAATTTAAAATTTCTCACCTCTTTTAACAATATTTATAAGTATTTGACAATCAGCATTAGTTATAAACAACTTTTTTTTCACATACCCGCCCTAACTGAGTAAATTGAAAATATTGATAAATTTGATAATTTACGATTTAAATATTACCCGGCCCATCATAAAAGAGAAAATATTAGATTCTGGTATAAACTGTACAATAAGGAGTATTTGAATTAAATTATTGTGTGACTGTCAAATAGTTTAGAACAGGCGTTTTATAATCATGAAAAAATTTACAAATATCTCATTTTTTAAAATATATTTTCTATTCTATTCTTTGTTCTCTTTAATGATATCACCTGCAGTTCTTTTTGGAAAAACAGTTGAAGTATCTAAAAGTAGTGATGATGTAATGGTTTCCAGGATAATTACTGCTGAGCTTTTATTTGAAGCTGATAATAAAAAAGAGGCAATGAAGCTTTTAAAGCAGGTTGATATAAATAAAATTAAAGAGAGCTCAACACTTTATTATCTGGCTCAAATAAAACTTGATAATGAATATAAAGTTCAAGAGGTAAATTCTATCTGTAATAGGATTAAGATGCTTGGTGATATTTCTGTTAATCTTGCATGTCAAAGTGCCATTCTTCTCAACAATAACAAATTAGATGAAGCTCTTGAAATGTCAGAAAAAGCTCTGGACAAAAATGCTAACAGTTCCACATTTTTAGCTGCAGCTAAATCAAATGATGCTTTAAATAATTATGATAAAGCATTGGAATATTACAAAAAAGCTGTTGAAAATGGAGCAAAACATCCCGCTGCGGTCAGTTATGCTCTTCTATTGGAAAAAAGTGGTGAAAGTGTTCAGGCTTTGAAAGTTATTGAAGATGCAATTAAAAAAGCACCTGAATCTCCTGTTGCACTTTTTCACGGAGGGAGAATATCAGGTAAGGGGCAGAGAGGTATAAATTATCTTTTGAAAGCGTTGAAGTTAAAGCCAGGATGGCCTGAAGCTTCTTATATTCTCGGTATTCTGATGATTGAAGATAATCGAAACAGGGAAGCATTTAATTTTTTTACAGAGCTTATAAATAAAGGTGTAACAGATCCTCTCATTTATATTGGAGCGTCCCGTGCAGCTGCCAGTATACAAAATATTGAAAAGGCCAGAGAGTTTTTAAATGAATCCAAAAAATATGAAAACAACACTTTCAGATTTTTTGTAAGCTCAATAAAAATTGAAATTGAATCAGGAAATACCATGGAGGCTTCATTGATGGCGGATGAAGTTGACATGAATAATATTGATGAAATTGTAGAGCTTTATGATGCCGCAAATATTTTTTTGAAGCTGGAGAGATATACAAAAGCTGATGAGGCCGCCAGAAAAATACTTAAAAAATCTAAAAATAGTTCCAGGGCATTTTTAATTCTAGGAGAGATTTTCTGTAAAAGGCATCTTGTTGAAGAGGGAAAAAGTTATCTGAAAAAAGCACTTGATGGTGATATGACTGCTGTTTTAAGAGTTGATATTCAACGAAAAACAAATAAGTGCAGATAATCTGTTTTATAAAAAATCATTAATACTTTTAATGTAAGAATGAAGAATTCTGCCAGTTGCGCCCCATATAGTGATGTCCTCAATATTAAAACGATAATCAATAATTTCATGTCCATTAAATAGAAGCTTTTTCTCTGCGCGGTTTGAAGGTTTCATTAATTCAACAAGAGGTATTTCATGTATTGAAGCCACTTCACTTTGTGAAATTTTATATAAAACAGGTTTAACAATTACTGCCAAAACGGGAAATATCTGAAAGCCGGTTCCAGTTGTTACACTATTTAAGTATCCAAGAGGGGTAATCTGTTTTTTATCAAGTCCAATCTCTTCAACCGTCTCTCTTACAGCGCATTCCATAAGAGAGTTATCGTCAGGTTCAAGCATACCGCCGGGAAATGAAATTTCACCTTTGTGAACTGCAACTGTATCTGACCTTTTTGTAAAAATAATGGTTATCTCCTCTCCTTTTATTATCAGAGGAACAAGAACTGCAGCTGCTTTAGTTTCAATTAGACTGCTATTTAAAAAAGCCATTGAAAAAGAGGGCTTATTTGTAACAATTTTTTCTGATACGTTTAAAATATGTTTTGAAAATTCACCAGGACTCACGACTATATTCCAATATTATGCAGAATTATTATTTGACTGTTTTTATAACGGCTTTTCCATTTTTTATTACAACTTTAAAATCCGTTACACCCCCTTTTGCCTTTTCCGTTTTACGCAACAGGGAGGCAATTTTATCAAAGTTCACATTATCTGTGCCTTCATTAGTCTGTTTTCTTGCAGAAACATAGGCTCTGTAAACGGATTTTATTTTATCGTCATTTATACCTGTCCCTGTTTGAGATGTTGACGGTATCCGATTGGGAGACGCTGGAGGCGAAACCTGTCGCCCTTCTGCTGTTGCAGAGGAAGATGTTCTTGGTGGCGGAGGCGGAGGCGGCCGGTGTCCAGTACCTCCGGCAGGGGGCCTTGGAGGAGGCGGAGGGGGCATAGGAGGTCTATTGAAAAAATTTCCAAGGTCGTTTTGTTGAGAGACGGCAGAAGGTGCTGATTGATTCTGAGTATCAGTTTTGCCTCCAATGGAGTCATTTTTAAGGCTGACTCTTATTGAAGACTGAGGAATTTTAACTCCTGAATTAGAACGGTCTGAAGATTGAAGTGTCTCACTGCCAACAGGATGAACACTGTCTTTGTTAAGTTGCCTGTTTACTTCTGAATGAATTTTTCCAACTGAAGCTACGGCCTCTTTTTCAAGTGATTTTATCTGATCTTCAATTGAAAAACCTTCACTGAATGCATCATCAAGCTCTCCCAGCATCCCATCGAAATCAATTGACGTTGAAATATTGTCATTTGTTGCATCTTCACCTAGAGCATTTAATGCATTTTGCGCTATTCCAACTTCATCAATGGCTTTTATTCTCTTTTTAGCTCTTTTTATATCACGCTCGTATGTACCCTCTTCTATTTGCCGGCAGATTCTTTGCCAGTAACTTCTCTGGGTATTAAATTTTTGAACCTGTGCCTGAAAACGAAACCTGAAGGCAGTATTGTTAAATTTAATTTTGCGAAGAGCCTGAATTTTTCTTTCAACATCTTTAAAAGGAATAGTTGGTTCAAGCTTTTCAATTCCCATGAAATATTGATTATAAAGAGCGTTTAAACGATCTATGGCATTCTCCAGCTCTTTTATCATTATTTCATGTTCGTTTAATGCCACGTATTCACCTTAAAAAAATTCGATAACTCAAAGTTTAAATGTATTATTACACAAAGTTTTAAGAAAGAAAATATACAAACATTTTATGTTTTTTGTAAATATATGAAAAAAATGTTGCAATATGGTTAACCATGGTTAATAATTAACCATATGAATATTAATTCAAAAAAAACAGAACTTACTTACAATGCAATAAACAGTCTCAACAGGCTTTTTGAAATTGTTCAGAAACGTCGGGCTGCAATTGCTGCAGAAGTGGGTCTTACAGATATGCAGTGGCAGGTATTGGAAGAGATTTCAACAGAGCATTTTATGCCGTCACTTTTTGCAACAAAAAGGAAGTCCAGCAGGGCGGCTGTTTCTAAAATTTTAAAACAGCTCACTGATAAAGGCCTCCTGGATGTAGCATTAAACAGTCAGGATGCCAGGGTGAGGGAGTTTTTTCTAACCAGCGATGGTGAAAATATTATGAAAAAAATCAGGGCATCAAGAGAAGATGCAATTTTAGAGATTTGGATGAACTATTCTGAGCAGCAGCTTATGGATTTTTGCGAATTTAACGAAGATTTAATCGGCTCAATGGAGTCATATCTTTCAAAGGAGAAATAACATGGGAAAAACACTTTATGAAAAAGTATTTGAAAAACATACAGTTAAAATACTTGATTCCGGACAGCATCAGGTTCTTGTGGGTCTTCACATGATTCATGAAGTTACATCTCCTCAGGCATTTTCAATGTTAAAGGAGAAAGGGCTGGGTGTTCTGATGCCCGAGCGCAACTTTGCAACAAGTGATCACATTATTCCAACTGATGATCAATCCAGGCCGTTTAAAGATGAACTGGCTGAAGAGATGCAGGTGGCAATAGAGAAAAATGTGTCCGATTTCGGTATAAAATATTTTGATTTGAAACAGGGTAATCAGGGAATTGTACACGTTGTTGCACCCGAGAAGGGACTTACACAGCCGGGAATGATTATATGCTGCGGTGATTCACATACTGCAACTCACGGTGCCTTTGGATCAATTGCAATGGGTATTGGAACTTCACAGGTAAGAGATGTACTTGCAACTCAGACAATACCTCTGTCAAGGCTCAAAGTTAAAAGAGTTGAGGTTAACGGCAAATTGAAAAAAGGGGTTACTGCAAAAGATGTTGCACTCTATCTTATTATGAAACTGGGTGTTGACGGAGGTGTGGGATATGCATTTGAATATGGTGGAGAAGTTTTTGATAATTTCACAATGGAACAGAGGATGACTGTTTGTAATATGGCTATTGAGGGTGGTGCCAGATGTGGATATGTAAATCCAGACGAAACAACATACAGTTATATAAAAGGAAGAGAGTACGCTCCAAAAGAGGATAAATGGGATGAGGCTGTAAAATACTGGGAATCAATCAAATCAGACCTTGATGCAGTTTATGATGATAAAGTAGTGTATGACGGTGCAGATATTGATTCAATGGTAACCTGGGGAATAAATCCCGGGCAGTGCATTTCGGTTAAAGGTACAATTCCTGATGGTGCTGATCTAAAAGGTGCAAAAAAAGAGGCTTTTAATGAAGCTCTCGAATATATGAGTTTTGAAGCCGGGCAAAAAATTCTCGGTGAAAAAATTGATGTTGCCTTTATTGGTTCATGCACAAATGGCAGGTATTCTGATTTCGAAGAGGTTGCAGCATATCTTAAGAAGAGCGGTCTTAAAGTAAAAGAGGGTGTGAAAGCTCTCGCTGTACCTGGTTCTCAGGATGTTAGAGAAAAACTGATTGAGAACGGAATTGACAAAATTTTAACTGATGCCGGGTTTGAATTCAGACTGGCAGGATGCTCCATGTGTCTTGCAATGAATCCTGATAAACTTAAAGGAAGGCAGATGAGCGTCTCTTCTTCAAACAGAAATTTTAAAGGACGACAGGGATCTTCAACCGGAAGAACATTGTTAATGTCACCCATCGGAGTTGCCGCATCAGCAATTAAAGGCGCGGTGGCGGATCCTTTTGATGTGTTTAACATTTAATTAACAACCTTAAATTTTGGAGATATAAAAATGGATAAAAATATAAAATCAATAAAGGCAAAAGGAATCTATCTTCCGGGTAATGATATTGATACTGATAGAATAATTCCCGCAAGATTTTTAAGAGCAGTCAGCTTTGACGGTCTTACAGGGTTTGCATTTGAAGATGATCGAAAACAGAAACTTGAACAGGGAGTCACCCACTCTTTTGACAGGCTCGAGTTTAAAGATGGAGAAATTCTTGTTGTGGAGAGCAACTTTGGCTGCGGTTCATCAAGGGAGCATGCGCCTCAGGCACTCAGAAGATGGAACAAAGGTATAAAGGCATTAATTGGGGAATCTTTTGCGGAGATATTTTACGGTAATTGTATTACCCTTGGTATTCCATGTGTCACTGCAAAAAAAGAGGACATTACAATTCTTTTTGATGCAATTGAAAAAGAGCCTGATATGGAAATAGAAATTGATCTTGAAGAGATGACAGTAAAATTTAGCGGTAAAAGTTTTAAAGTTGAGATGACAAAAGGTGCACGCGCCCAGCTCATCAGCGGTCATTATGATCCGACAGATGAGCTTTTGCTGGCAAGAGATGCAATTTTAAAAACTGCTCAGACAATTCCATATTTTAATTTTTAAAAAAAGAGGATAAATGGATTTTTTAAAAACTTCAGGTTCAGAATTTTTTATAAATAACCGCCCTGCTCAATTAAAAGGTGCGGGACTTGGCAACTGGCTTAATCTTGAACATTTTATGTTTGGGCTGCCGGGCACAGATTCTCAGATAAGAGAGGCTGTTATTAATAGATTCGGAATAGAAAGATCTAATTTGTTCTGGGACAAATTTTATTCAGTCTACGTGGGTGAACAGGACATTTCATATCTTAAAACTTTAGGAATGAACCATGTTCGAATAGCTGTTAATCATAAACTCTTTTTTACAGATGGTTTTGAAAAATCTGTGGCCATACGTGAGATTGATAGAATCCTCCAGTATTTAAATAAATATGATATTTACGGAATAATTGATATTCACACAGCCCCGGGTGGTCAAAATCCCGATTGGCATAGTGATAATTATAGTGGTGTTGACAATTTCTGGAATGATCGTGAAGCCATGAAAGTTTTAGAAGAGCTTTGGGGTGAAATTGCAGAATACTACAAAAATGAACCCTGCATAGGTGGTTATGACTTAATAAATGAACCCTGTTTTTTTGAATCCGCATATAATAAAAATATGGTGGATTTTTTTAAAAGATGTACACAAAAAATTAGAGCTGTTGACAGTAATCATATTATTTTTTACCCGGGCAATACATATAGCAGAGATTTTTCAATGTTTAATGAAAATCTTGATGACAATTCATCTTATACTTTTCATCTCTATCCATTTTTGCAAATACCAGATGATATTAATTCACCTCAACTCCCAGGCAGGCTTGTTGAATGTCTTCAAAAAGATGTAACCTATGAGCATCTGGTAAAAAAATTAAAAAAACCACTCTGGTGCGGTGAGACGGGACATCCGCAACATATGTCAGAAACAAGCTTTTCTGTTCATGAATTTATAAGTGTTCTTGAATCAAAAAAGATTGGCTGGGCCCTGTGGCCATTAAAGGATAGAGGTGCAATGGGAATAATCAGCGCAAAAAAAGATGGCGAGTGGAACAGCCTCTGTAATGAACTATCCGAAAACTGGGTCTTCTTTGATATTTTTACAAAAGACAGTATGCTATCAGCAAATAAAATGAACGATAAGTATGACTACTATAAATGGCTTGCAAATGAGTCCACGTCAGCCTTTAATGTTGTTCGTAAAAACCTTGAAAAGATCTCCTTTGACAGGTTTTATAATGCTCTTGACGATTATAAATTTGAACATTGTATCAAAAATGAATCCATTCTTCCATCTTCATGCAGAATTATTGGAATTGAGTAATATATTATAAATTTTTATCTGGATTTGACGTCATATTAGATGTAAATTTATTTAAAAGAGTCATTCATTTGAGGCTCTTTAAATTTAGCATTTATGGTTAATGAGAGGATGGCAGGTATGAAGAAAACATTAATAGCGATAATAATTGCTTCAGCATTTGCAAGTGCTTTTGCTTTTGGTAATATGAAAATGAGTAAAATTCATAAAGGCATGAATAAAGATGGAAATAA
>JAFGVO010000493.1 GCA_016937935.1 Deltaproteobacteria bacterium
TACACTCATAATAAAAATATCTGAAAATTTATAATTTTAGATATACTAAAAAATTGAATTAAATCTAATGTGGCTTGACAAGTGACGGGAGCGTCACTATTGTTTGCGTTATATACAATGCCGTTATTAACGGATATTAAATAAAAAAATTGAGGTTCTTAATTGTTATGAGTTTAAAGTTACTAAAATCAATGCTGATGGTATCTGTGATGGTATCATTGTTTTTATTTGGCACAACATTTTGTTCCGCACCCAAAGAAGGCCAGAATGAAATTGCAACGCCAAAAGATTCTGAAAAGAAAAAGCAGGATGAATCTGAAAATAACACCGCCTCGGATATTGATACAAAAAATGTTAAAACTCAGATTATAAATAAAGGCTCGTTAACAGAGTCGGCCCTTGCCAATGGCGTTACAAAAGCAGATCACGAAATTGTATATTCCGCAGAGGTTGCCGGCAAAATTGAATATATGGGGTTTGAGCTTGGTGACAGTGTAAAAAAAGGTGCCCGTTTAGCTCGCATTGATTTTCAGACACTTAAAGCCCAGGCTGAACAGGCAAATAGTTCGTATAACCTTGCCAAAACAACATATGACAGACTTTTATCTTTGAGAAATGAAGAGCTTATCAGTCAGCAGCAGCTCGATGAATCATACTCTCAAATGATAAATGCTCAGGCACAGATGAATATTACAAATGCCAATCTCTCAAAAAGCACAATAAAGGCAACCAATTATGGTATTGTAGCTGAAAAATCGGTTGAAAAATCTGAGTTTGTTGCACCTGGAACACCACTTTACAAATTAGTTGATTATCGCAAAATTATTCTTGAGGCTCAGGTTGCGGAATCCCAGATAGCATCACTTAAAATCGGCTCCAGCGTTAATGTATTTATTGGGGCTTTAAATCAGAATTTTACAGGAACTCTAAATACTATTCTTCCAACAGCTGATGCCATCAGTAAAACATTTACTGTCCAGGTTAAAATTGACAATCCAGACCTTCTGATTCTCGTGGGAATGTCAGCAAGGCTTTTAATAAATGCAAAGACCTATGATGACGTTATGATTATACCTCAAAATTCTGTTGTTGAAGAACAGGGCGGAACAAAATCAATCTTTGTAATTAAAGACGGAAAAGCAGAAAAAAGAATTGTCACTCTCGGACCTACAGAAAAAGATAATGTTGTCCTTGAAGATGGAGCAGAACCCGGTGAAACACTCATAGTAATGGGACAACGGGATCTGATTGATGGACAACCTGTAAACGTTATTCGCTGATCCTCATTTATAACCCTTAAAACAGAGCTGTAAAAAAAATGAAAATCACACAAAACGCATTAAAATTTAATACCACCGTTTATGTTTTAATAGTTTTTATAATTATTGCGGGATTAAGTGCTGTAAAATCTCTTCCCCTTGAAGCAGCTCCTGAAGTTAAAATTCCAATAATGATTGTATCAACTGTATATCCTGGTGTTGCACCTGAGGATATTGAACGTCTGGTTACAAATGTTATTGAAAAAGAGCTGGCTGATCTTAAAAATGTTAAAGAGTTAAAATCATCAAGTGCAGAATCATTTAGCGCAGTTACAATTAAATTTGAAGCAGATGTGGATTTGGATTTAGCCTTTCAGAAAGTAAGAGATAAAGTAGACAAGGCAAAACCGGATCTTCCCAAAGACGCTGAGGACCCCACCATTATTGAAATTAACGTTGCTGAATTTCCAATGATGCTTGTTAACATCTCGGGAAAATATAAACTTGTTAAACTTAAACAGATTGCAAAAAATATTCAGGATAAACTGGAGTCCATTCCAGGAGTTTTAAATGTTGGTCTTTCAGGTGGCCTTGACAGGGAGATCCATGTATATCTGGATCCTGAAAAAATGGAATATTATCAAATTGGTGTGGGCCAGGTTATCAACAGAATTCAGCAGGAGCACAGAACAACCCCTGCGGGATACCTTGACCTCGGGGGCAGTAAATACTCTGTAAGAATTCCCGGGGAATATAAAGATGTCTCTCTCATGGAGGACATTATAATTAAAAGTCCGGGAGGGAATCCCATCCGTCTGAAAGATATTGGACGAGTCCTTGATGATTATAAAGAACGTGAAACTATTTCGAGAATGGACGGCACTGAATGTATTACACTTAGAGTGGTAAAAAGAGCCGGTGCCAATATTGTTGATATTGCAAAAGATATTAAGCAGATTTTAAAAGAGGACAGCCACACCTGGCCTGCCACAACAAAATATTCTATTCGTCAGGATAACAGTAAAATGATTAAAGATATTGTTACAGATCTTTTTAACAATATCATTTCTGGATTTCTGCTTGTTTTAATTGTTCTCTTTTTTGCTATGGGAATCCGTAACGCCTTTTTTGTTGCCATTGCAATTCCCATGTCCATGCTCATGAGCTTTGTCATAATACAGGCAATGGGAATAACCCTTAATATGGTGGTTTTGTTCTCGCTTATTCTGGCTCTTGGAATGCTTGTGGATAACTCCATTGTTGTTGTTGAAAATATTTACAGGCATGTTTCTGAAGGAGCCACAAGAAAAGAGGCTGCACTAAAAGCTACAGACGAAGTTGCCTGGCCTATTATTGCATCTACAGCAACAACAGTAATGATGTTTGCACCTCTTTTATTCTGGACAGGTATCATGGGCGAATTTATGAAATACCTGCCTATTACAGTTATCTCTGTTCTCACATCTTCACTGTTTGTAGCCCTTGTAATAAACCCTGTTGTAGCCAGTGACTTTTTAAAGCCGTCAGGCAGGCAGATGTTTGATGACACAGGAGAGGCCAAAGGTTTTTTTACCAGAAAATATCAGGGAATGCTTGGCTTTGGACTTGATCACCCTTTTATTACTCAGCTTATTGCGATTGCAATGTTTGTACTGGTGGTAATTCTCTTTGCGGGGTTTAATGCAGGGCAGGAATTCATGCCGTCAACTACACCCGAGAGAGCACAAGTTACAATTAAAGCCCCTGAAGGAACAGTCCTCACGTTTACAGACTCTCTTGTAAAAGATGCTGAAAAAATTGCAATGAAAGAGAAAAATGTAAAAAATGTTATTGCCAATGTGGGAACATCAGGAGGAATTGTTCAGGTTGGTACTCCTACAAATGTGGCCATTATCGATCTTGAATTTAAAGATACCAAAGACTGTGTGGGAGATACATGGGATACAATTGATTCCATCCGCAAAGGGCTCTCTAAACTTGGGGGAGCTGAATATATTGTGAAGGCAGAAGAGATGGGTCCTCCAACGGGATCACCCGTATCGGTTGAGGTTTCAGGGGACAATTACGAATCACTTAGTAATTATGCACAGCAAGTAAAAAAATACCTTCATACA
>JAFGVO010000005.1 GCA_016937935.1 Deltaproteobacteria bacterium
GCCGAGCTTATAAAATTTAATGAAATTTTAAATCGCTGGCAGAAAAATGTTATTCAACAAAATCGAAACAGGTTAGTCGAATTGAATTCAAAACTTGTAATGTGGTCAAAAACGGCCCTTAATACTCCACGAAACAATCTTGCCTCCGCATCAATGGGTATTTACAGCTGGCCCGAACCTGCAACAGAAAAATTAAAAGGGCGATTCGGGCAGGCTGTTACAGGATTAAACGCATTGAGTCCCCTTGCGAGTCTTGGAAGAGGGTACTCAATTTTAAAAGATAAAAACGGAGTTATTGTTAAAGATGCGGCAGCCCTTAAAAAGGGTGATCTTGTAAATGTAAAACTTCACAAAGGCCAAATCGCCGCAGAAGTAAAAAACATTGAGTCGGAATAATTAATATTTTATTTGGAGATTTTAAATAATGGACAGAGATAAAATTGTTGAACTTGATAAAAAGTACATATGGCATCCCTACACAAAAATGGAGCAGTACATTAATGAAACCAATCCTGTTGTTGTTGACAGGGCAGAGGGGTTTTATCTGTATGATGTTGACGGTACAAAATACATGGATGCAAACGGATCCTGGTGGACAAATATTGTTGGTCACAATCATCCACGTTTAATGGAAGCAATTGTTAACCGGACTAAAAGTGTTGTACACTGTTCCTTTGCGGGGGCCACTCATATTGAGGCTGTAAAACTTGCAGAAAGACTTTTGCCAATTTGCGGAAAATCATTTGCTAAAATATTTTTTTCAGATGACGGATCAACCGCTGTTGAAGTGGCAATAAGAATGGCGAGACAGTATTTTGTAAATACAGGCAGGCTGAACAAAAAGCGTTTTGTCACTCTAGGCAAGGCGTTTCACGGTGAGACAGTGGGGGCGGCTTCGGTTTCAGGCGTTGAAGTTTTTCATAATGCAATGGACGGGTTACTTTTTGACACAATCAAACTTCCATCCCCGGGGGAGTATTTAAATAGCGATAACGGCGAACCCTGGTACAGGACAGCATTTTCAAAAGCCGAAGAGATTATAAAAAGCAATTCAGATGAAATTGCCGCAGTAATTATGGAACCCCTTGTTCAGGGGGCTGCGGGAATGCTCATGTATCCTCCGGAATATATCAGGCAGATGAAAGAGCTCTGCCAGGAAAATGATATTCTTTTAATATGTGACGAGGTATTTACAGGCTACGGAAGGACAGGGACATTTCTGGCTCACACACAGTCGGGCATAGAGGCCGACATCGTCTGTCTTGCAAAAGGATTTTCCGGGGGCGAACTTCCCTTTGCCGCAACAATAACAACAAGTAGAGTTTTTGACACATTTTTAGGAGAGCCCGAAAAGACCCTCTGGTACGGCCATTCGTTTACAGGAAACCCCCTTGGGTGCGCAGTGCAAATGCAACCCTTGACGTATTTGAAAATGAAAAACTAATGGAGGCCCATCCCCAAAAAGCAGCAGCCATCGCAAAAGGGTTAGAGAGTATCAGTAATCACAAATGGGTAAAGAATATCAGACATACAGGAATCATAGCAGCCTTTGATCTGATAGATCCCGAAAAGAATTCTAAAAAGGGATATTTAAATAATGCAGGCTGGGTATTCTACGAAGAGGCAAAAAAATCAGGAGCACTAATAAGACCCTTAGGAAACGTAATCTATTTTGCCCTGCCAATGACAGTAACAGTGGATGAAATAGAAACCCTCTTCAAAATAGTAAACCAAACCCTAAAAAACGCCTTCAAATAAAAGAGAAAAGGTTGGTTTTAATGTTTAAGGTTAACAGGTTGATTTCTTCTGGAGATATTGATGGTTTTTTTGGTCTGGCGGTTGATAATCTCATTCAGTTTCTGGTTATTCTTGCTCTTTGCACTTCGGTTTTGGGTTTTGATTCATCTCTTGTTATTGGTAAAATTCTTCCCGGCGCCGCACTTTCAATTTTTGCAGGAAATATTTTTTATGCTCTGCAGGCAAAAAAACTGGGGCTTTTAGAAAAACGGGATGATGTTACTGCTCTTCCTTACGGGATAAATACGGTTTCACTTTTTGCTTTTGTTTTTCTGGTTATGCTTCCTGTGAAGATTGCCGCCGCTTCAAAAGGGTTATCACCGCAAGAGGCATCACTTGCAGCATGGCAGACTGGACTTGCCGCCTGTTTTTTATCGGGAGTAATTGAGCTGGCCGGTTCATTTGCCGGCGATAAAATCAGGGCTTTAACACCAAGAGCCGCTTTGTTGTCAACGCTTGCGGGCATTGCAATAAGTTTTATATCCATTGATTTTGCGATGCGTACTTTTCAGGTGCCTCTTGTTGCCCTTTTACCTTTGGGGGTAATTCTTGTAACTTATTTTGCAAAATTGAGACTGCCTTTTAATTTTCCAGGAGGACTCGCCGCAGTAATTCTTGGCTCTCTGGCGGCATGGATACTCACATTATCTGACGGTTACACAACCCCGGTTAATGCCTCTATGATTGCTCCCGGGTTAAAAAGTGTGGGGTTTTATCTGCCCGTGCCCGTTGTTGGTGATCTTGTAAAGGGATTGATATCTCCTCTTACATTGCAGTTTCTTGTTCCGGTCATTTTGCCAATGGGACTTTTTAATGTGCTCGGGTCCCTGCAGAATATTGAGTCGGCAGATGCTGCGGGAGACAGCTTTAAAGTTAAACCCTCCCTTATTGTTAATGGTGCGGGTTCTATTGCGGCTTCAATTTTCGGGTCTGTTTTTCCAACAACAATTTACATTGGTCACCCGGGATGGAAGGCCCTTGGGGCAAAGAGCGGATATTCAATTTTAAACGGAATATTTTTTATTATTGTCTCCCTGTTTGGTTTAACCGGAGTAATAA